>CAMFFI010000018.1 GCA_945949625.1 uncultured bacterium
CAAAAATCATTATTACTCAATATGGAGGTCCCGACGGAGAGCTCGGAGCTTCTTTGCGCTATTTATCCCAGCGTTTTACAATGCCCTTGCCGGAATTAAAGGCAACTCTTACTGATATAGGCACAGAAGAATTGGGGCATCTTGAAATGATAGGCGCAATTGTTTATCAGCTCACTAAGAATTTAACTGAGGATGAAGTAAAAAAAGCAGGCTTTGAAGATTACTTTGTTGACCATACAACAGGTATCTATCCGCAGGGAGCGTCAGGTATGCCTTTCTCTGCATCATCACTTCAAAGCAAGGGTGACGCAATAACCGACCTGCATGAAAACATGGCGGCTGAACAGAAGGCGCGCACCACATATGACAATATCCTGCGTTTTTGTGATGATTACGATGTCAAGGACGCCATACGCTTTCTGCGTGAAAGAGAGGTTGTCCATTATCAGAGATTCGGTGAAAACCTGAGAATTCTTACAGATAAGCTTGACTCAAACAATTTCTATGCATTCAACCCTGAATTTGACAAAAAATGCTTTAAAAACAGAATGAAAAAGAAATAATACAAACAATAAGCACTAATTATCCTATAAAATAATATAACTGCTCGGTTTTCCGCTTTTCAGCGGAAATGGGCAGTTATAGTTTTATGCAATTTAAAAAATAATGACAGCCGCAAGGGCTGTCATTACAACAAACAAATTTTAATCTACGGGATTATAATAAATATTCAAAAACATTTCAAAAAACTTTTCCTCATCTACATAGTACTCAGCATAAGTCTCTCCCTGTTTAAGCTGTCCCGGAACATTCTGCATATTAAGGTCAGAAAAATTCTTTTGAAGAATATTTCCTGCCATATATGTAACCTTTGACGCATCAATATTAGTTACCATATAAGGCGAAGCCGCATTATACAAATCAATCGGAGTCATTATATTCTTTTTTGTCTGAGACACAAGCTTATTGAAAAAGCCCTTAATATACATTCTTTGTCTTTCCATACGAGAGTTATTTGAATCAAGGCGCTCTATATCACGAGAACGGACAAAGCTTTGTGCCATATCTCCGTACAGAGTAACCTCTTCACCCTCTTTAAACTCACCGATTGTTTCGGGAGAAGTAACGGTAACACCGCCTACAACGTCATTTAAGGTTCCGATAGACGACAAATCAATTGCAAAGTACGAGCTTATTGGAACATTATAGAACAAACGCTTTACTGCTGAAACCTGCTTTTCACAGCTTGTTTCTCTGCCGTTACCGTAAGCATATGCCAGACAAATCTGTTTATTCTCCGTTCCCACATAGTTACCTTCCAAAGAATAAACATCAATATCAGTCATAATATCACGGGAAACGCTGATAAGATTTGTTTTTCCGTTTAATGTATCAAACGTCATCAGTACAAGTACGTCAGCATCACCGTTTGTACCGTATTCTGCGTTATTTTCTTCAAGGGACTCTTTATCAATTCCCATAAAAAGTATGCTGGTTATGTTTTCGTTAAACTGATACTTTTGCCCTTTGTAATAAATGTACTTACCGTTTTGGTCGCTGTCTATATTATCGGGAACATTGATTGTTGCATTGACATTATCGTCCAGCATTTGTCCCCTGCCTATGTTAGTCAATACAACAAAGCTTGTTACACCGCCTGCCATTAAAACTACAAGAACAGTCAGAATTATTACTAAGGCTTTACGCCAGCCCCTTAATCGTTTATTCTTTTTTCTGCTATGCCTGCCGTGACTGTTTTTTCTTTTTTTTGCAGGAGTCAGAAAAACATAATCTTCCATATCGCCAAAGGCGGATGCGTGATTACCTTTTGCCTCACCGTCTTTATCCTTGTCAAACGGCAAGGCAAAATCCATTGTGTTTTGCTCTGAATTATCATCAATTTGTCTGTTCATCTTTTATCAGTACCCCCTGTACCAAATAACGTCCCTCATCATTAGAATTAAGGCATGTGCTTAAAGTAATAAGCCTGCTTTCCAAGTCAAGCTTTACATTTTCATTAACATTACATACGGTTGAACGTGGATTCATTACGCTTTCAATATATTGCTTAAAGACATTATCATCATCAAAATTAAACGAGTTCATAATATGCCTGTCGTCATAATTATAGGCAGATACAATTTCATATGTAAGTTTTTGACCGGGCAAATAAACATAGATATATTTATTTTCGTCAAAAAATTCTTTGTCCTCAAAGCGATGAAGCGTTGCAAACATACTTCCGTCTGCCATATTATGACCGTAAACAACAGTATTTCTGTCGCTAAAATCTCTCAGATTGCAGGATTCAGTATAAATCGAACCTGCAAAAAGTTCGTTTTTATAGACATCGTGGTCAAGATAAAAATAATCGCTTGATTTGCTTTGAAGAATAGGATAATCAACATTTGTGCCGGGAACATATATCCAGGCATAAATTTCATCGTTTATTTCTTCTAAGGAACTAAAATCAACAGGATTTTCGGCTAACTCCTTATGACCTGTCATAGCCTGTGTTTCTGTTTGACTTATTGCTGTTTCTTTTATTTTGTTATAATCGTCCTTTGCTATATAGTTATTAAAAACCACATAAAAGATATAGCCCAATCCTATAAGTACAATAACTAAAAGAATTATTAAAACAACAAAAAGACCGTTCTTTTTTGAGGAAGATTCTTTCATACTCACACCAAACCAAATTTTACTTTTGTTTTAAGACATAACACTTTAGTATATTATACCACTATTTATTAACCAAATCAACTTAAAAATACAGTAACCGACGGACTGAATTATGGAAAATACCGCAAGATAAAAAAGTCGAGTGCCTCGACACGCAATTCGGACAGTAGGGACAACCCTTGCGGTTGTCCTAAAAAATCTCCAAAATAATCGAGCAGACAGGTTGTAAATACAAACCTTGATGCCCGAGCGCTACCGAGCAATTTCCTATAATGTAAAAAAGCTCCTGCGTTTAAACAGGAGCAATTTAGCATTTGTTAAATTTTAATTAACCTTTGCGGTCAATTCTGCGTTTTACAACTACAACACCTGCTGATGCAGCAATTACTGCAACCAAAGCAAAAACAACATAAGTATTATCGCTTGTCTGAGGTGATGTTTTACCTGTGTTGGAAACTACTGTTGAAGAAGTAGCTCCTGCTTTTGTGTAATAAGGTGTAGCTTCGATGTCACTGTATGCTTCAATTGTAAATTCAGGATCATCAAGGCTGCCCTTAATTATATCGTAATCACCCTTAAGTTCCCATTTTTCAAAAGTATATTCGGAGTTTGGCTTTGGATAAAAATTGATTACCTTACCGCCGTTAGGACCCTCACCGTACACAACTTCAACGTCATAAGTACCTGTACCGCCGCCTGTTGGACGAATAATAACATTAACGTCTTTACTTCCTGTTGGACTTTCTGCAGCAAAAGCAGAAACACAGGAAAACATTACAATCAGTAATACTGCAACAAGCGAAATAACTTTCTTTGATGTTTGTTTCATAACTTCTCCTCCTTGAATATATAATAGTAGTCAATACAATAATTTAAGTGTATTATATCACCAAATAATGTAAAAGTAAAGGTTTTTTTAAGAAATAATTTTGATTTTACGGAAAGACTTATTTTCAGCAGGCTTATTCATAAAATATACTTTCAATAAACTATTGCAAGAATTGAAATTAGACTGTATAATTAGTTATATTTATATTATCAGAATTATGACTTTAAATCAACTATATCGGGGGAATAATTTATGACCATTAAAGAAATTCAGGACGAAATTATTAGACTGAAAAAAGAAAAGGATATCTGCATACTTGCACACAGCTATCAGGCTCGTGAGATACTTGAGGTTGCCGATTATACCGGTGATTCCTACAAGCTGAGCGTTGACGCAAGCAAAGCCGAGAATAAAACTATAATTATGAGCGGCGTGCGCTTTATGGCTGAAACCTGTAAAATTCTTTCTCCCGAAAAAACCGTTTACCTTGCAAATCCAATCGCCGGCTGTTCAATGGCTGACCAGATGGACAAGCAGCTGATTTCTCAGGTAAAGGAAAAATATCCCGACTATACGGTTGTTGCATACATAAACACAACCGCCGACCTTAAAACCATATGCGATGTGTGTGTTACATCATCTTCGGCAGTTAAAATCTGCAAAAAAATTGAAAATGACAATATTCTCTTTATTCCCGACTGCAATCTGGGCGCTTATGTTGCCAAGCAGGTTCCCGAAAAGAACTTTAAGCTTCTCTCCGGCGGATGCCCTATTCACGCCTGTGTAAGCACCGAAGATGTTATGAAAGCCAAGGAAGAACATCCGAACGCACTTCTTCTGGTTCATCCGGAATGTATCCCTCAGGTTACTGAAATGGCAGATTATGTAGGCTCTACCTCCGGAATTATGGAATATGCCAAAAACAGTGACGCAAAGGAATTTATTATCGGTACGGAAATCAGCATTGCCGAGCATCTTCAGTATATGTATCCCGATAAGAGATTCTACTATCTTTCACTTAAGCTTATCTGCCCCAATATGAAGGCAACTACACTGATGGATTTA
Organism: uncultured bacterium; assembly: GCA_945949625.1. GTDB lineage: Bacteria > Bacillota > Clostridia > Oscillospirales > Acutalibacteraceae > Ruminococcoides. The sequence goes on from CAMFFI010000018.1 coordinate 4,577, forward strand.
TATAACTGCGTTTGCGGTGAAAGCGGAGAAGAAATAACTCTTGACGATAAAACAATAAAAGACGCAAAACGCTGTATTGATGAAATGATAAGGCTGGGATAATTTAATGGCAAAAAAAGCACTTATTGCAATGAGCGGCGGAGTGGACAGCTCCGTTGCGGCTTATCTTATAAAATCAAAAGGCTACGACGCTGTAGGCGTTACAATGAAGCTTTTTGATAATGAGGATATCGGTGAAAGCAGAGAAAAGACCTGCTGTTCTCTTGATGATATTGAGGACGCCCGCTCGGTAGCCTATAAGCTTGACATACCCTATTATGTATTTAACTTTAAGGATAACTTTAAAGAAAAGGTTATTGACCGTTTTATCAGCGCGTATGAAAACGGTGCAACGCCTAATCCCTGTATAGACTGCAACAGATTTTTAAAATTTGAAAAGCTGATGCAGCGTGCAGATGAGCTTGAATGTGATTACGTTGTTACAGGTCACTACGGCATTATTTTCTACGATAAACCCTCGGGCAGATACCTGCTGAAAAAGTCTGTTGATTTATCAAAGGACCAAAGCTATGTTTTGTATTCTATGACTCAAAAACAGCTTGCTAAAACACTGCTCCCTCTTGGTGAAATGACGAAAACTCAAACAAGAGAAATAGCAGAGTCCTTAGGCTTTGTAAACTCAAGAAAAAATGACAGTCAGGATATCTGCTTTGTTCCAGACGGTGATTATGCAAAATTCATTGAAGAATATACAAACAAAAAATACCCCTGCGGTGATTTTGTTGATTCAAAGGGAAATGTTTTAGGAGAGCATAAGGGAATTATAAGATACACCATAGGTCAGCGAAAAGGCTTGGGACTTGCTCTGCCCCACCCTATGTATGTTATGAAAAAGGACCTTGAAAACAACAAGGTAATTTTAGGCGAAAACGAACTGTTGTTTTCAAAAGAGCTTTACGCAACCGACATTAACCTTATCACCTGCGATAAAATAGAAAAACCTCAAAGGCTTAAGGCCAGAGTAAGATACAAACAGCAGGAACAATGGGCAACCGTTGAGCAGATTGACGAAAACCGTCTGCATATTGAATTTGAACAGCCGCAAAGGGCAATAGCCAAAGGGCAGGCAGTTGTACTGTATGACGATGACATTGTTGTAGGCGGCGGAACTATTGAATAGCTTAAACAAACACCGTAATTTACATTTCACTGCTGTAGGACAACCCTTGCGGTTGTCCTTAAATTTATACAAATCTCATATTAAGCACAAACGCCTTCCGAAATTTCGGAAGGCGTTAAATTTTCATCTGAATTTACAGTTATATCAGAAATCTACGTCAAGGTCATAGTAGCAAGCCTTAAGGAGTTTTTCCATTTCTTCCTGACTTGGCTGACGTGGGTTAGAGCCTGTGCAAGCGTCGCCGATAGCGTTCTTAGCAATTTCAGGCAATCTCTCAAGGAATACATCCTCAGGTACAAAGCCCTGTTCTGTAGGATATGAATCAGCACCGTAGTTCTTGATGCAATGAGGAATGTTAAGGTCGTCGTTCATTCCTCTTAAGTAATCAATAAGAAGCTGAATCTTCTCTTCTGTTGACTCGCCGCCAAGGTTCATAAAGTCGGCAATTTCACCGTAACGCTTAGCTGCTGTTTCATCCTTAGCATTGAAAGCAATTACCTTAGGAAGATACATAGCGTTAGCCGCACCGTGAATAATATGTGCGCCGTAATCGGCAAAAGCTGCACCTGTCTTGTGTGCCATTGAATGAACAATACCAAGAAGTGCGTTGGAGAATGCCATACCGGCAAGGCACTGTGCGTTGTGCATACTGTCTCTCTTCTCCATATCGCCGTTATAAGAATCTACAAGGTCATTCTGAATCATTTTGATTGCATGGAGTGCAAGTGGGTCTGTATAATCGCAGTTTGCTGTTGAAACATAAGCTTCAATTGCGTGTGTAATTGCGTCCATACCTGTATGAGCTACAAGCTTTTTAGGCATTGTTTCTGCAAGCTCAGGGTCAACAATTGCAACGTCAGGTGTAATTTCAAAGTCAGCAATAGGATATTTGATACCCTTTTGATAGTCTGTAATAATTGAGAAAGCTGTAACCTCTGTTGCTGTGCCTGATGTAGAAGAAATTGCGCAGAAGTGAGCTTTTTGACGAAGAGGCGGAATACCGAATACCTTGCACATATCCTCAAAAGTAATGTCGGGATACTCGTATTTAATCCACATAGCCTTAGCTGCGTCAATTGGTGAACCGCCGCCGATTGCAACAATCCAGTCAGGCTCAAACTCAAGCATTGCCTGAGCACCCTTCATAACTGTTTCTACTGATGGGTCCGGCTCAATTCCTTCAAAAAGCTTAACCTCCATACCTGCTTCTTCAAGATACGAAACAGCTTTATCAAGGAAACCGAATTTTTTCATACTGCCGCCGCCTACGCAAACGATAGCCTTTTTACCTTTAAATGTTTTAAGAGCCTCAAGAGCGCCTTTACCGTGGTACAGGTCTCTCGGCAATGTAAATCTTGCCATTGGAAAATCCTCCTTAATAAAATTAATTAAAATTTAATTACGGGAAACTCATAACATTTCCTTTGACAAAATTATACCACTTTTATTTTGTAATGTAAAGTGAAATTTAAGTGAAACTTATATATTTTCACTTATTAGCAAGAACACTTTTGTGAGTTTTACATAAATTTTACAAGCAAAAAATGTCAGTATAAACAAAAGCCAAATTTTTCTGAACTTCAGCAAATCAAAGAGCGTATTCGTCGTCATCTTCGTTGCTGTGTGCAAGCTCCTTTGCTATATTCAAAAACAGCGAAGCCGCAGGATTTGATATTCCTTTCCTGTATGCCATAACATATGCAAGCTCAGTATCTATTGAATTAATTTCTATTGCCTTAATTCCTGTGCACATCTGGATTTTTGTAAGCTCCGTAGGCAAAATGGAAATTCCCAGTCCTGCGCCTGCTCCAACCATAATTGCCTTTACACTGTCATAACAGCTAATGGACGGAGATAAATGACAGGTGCGGAATAAATCCATTATTTCCATATATAATATGGGATTTACAGATTCTGAAAGCAAAATAAATTTTTCATTCTGCAATTTCTGTAGATTAATACTTTTCTTAAAGCTTTCCGGCACAATCAGACTCAGGGTTTCTCTGTGGGTTATTATAGACTCCAGTTCTTCACTTTCCGGCAGCATATCCCTGAGCATAAAATGAAAGTCATAGGCTGTATCCGATAAAGACTGAGGATTTTCACTGCCGGTAAACTCCGTTATATCAACGGCTATGCCGGGATAGGCTTTTGAAAACTCCTTAAGACATTTTTGCGCAAATGCACCGGATACTGCGTCGAAGGTAACCGATATTTTGCCCATTCCCCCTTGGTGCATACGGCTTATAACCGACTTTGCCTTTTGGAGCGTTTCCGTTATTTCAATTGCATAGGGCAACAGGGTTTCCCCTTCATTAGTCAGTACAACATCTCTGTGATTTCTGGCAAAAAGCTTTACGTCAAACTCTTTTTCAAGCTCTCCTATATATCTGCTTACCGTTGACTGAGAAACAAAATTCTGCCTTGCAGCTTCCGAAAAATTCAAGGTTCTTGCTACGGAAATAAAGCAATTCAGCTGATTAAAATCCATAATTCCTCCTGTTGTTTTTAAAATAATGCAGAACGCGGATTGATATTTTAAATTCATTTAATATCTGCATTATGTTTTTGTTGACACCTAAATACATAATTGGTATAATTCAATTATAGCATAAGTATATGCAAAATGTAAATAACAAACGTTTGGTAATCTGAATTCAGGAGGACATTTATAATGGCAAAAATAGTAATTACAGGCATGGGTGCAATCACACCCGTAGGCATAGGTATGGACAGCTACTGGAAAAATTTAACAGAAGGAAAATCCGGTATTGACAGAATATCATCATTTGACCCCAGCGAGCTTGCCGTTCAGGTTGCAGGCGAAATAAAAAATTTTAATGCAAGCGACTATATTCCCAAGGATTTAATTAGAAAAACCGACCCCTTTATGCAGTATGCTTATTTTGCCGCCGAAGAGGCTCTTAAAATGTCAAAGCTTGAAATTGAGCCCACAAGAACAGGTATAGTTATGGGTACTGCAATGAACGGTATTGCAACAATTGCTTTTACTCAGGAGGCGCTTACCGGAGCTTCTCACAAAAAAGTTGGCCCCAGATTTATTCCTAAAATTCTGGGCAACGTAGCCGCTGCAAACATTGCAATCGAGCATAACATTCAAGGTCCCAGCTTTACCGTAAGCACTGCCTGCTCATCAGGCGGCGATGCCATTAACACCGCCGCTATGTGTATTAACACCGGCAAAGCAGACGTAATGCTTGCTGTGGGAGCCGAGTCGGTTCTTTGTCCCCTTGTAATTTACAGTCTTGCCAATGCAAAGGCGCTTTCAAGAAATAATGAAAATCCCACAGGCGCAAGCAGACCCTTTGACAAAAACCGAGACGGCTTTGTAATCGGAGAAGGCGGCGGAGCAATTGTGCTTGAAACCGAAGAACACGCACTTAAAAGAGGCGCAACAATTTATGCAGAGCTTTTAGGCTGCGGAAACACCTGCGATGCATATCACGTTACAGCGCCTCACCCGGACGGAAGAGGTGCCGCAGACTGTATGCGTATTGCATTAGAGGACGCAGGTATTACTCCCGACGCAGTAGGATATATAAACGCTCACGGAACAGCAACTCCAAAGGGCGACTCCGTAGAAACAAAAGCAATCAAGGAAGTATTCAAGGACAATGTTCCTCTTGTCAGCTCTACAAAGGGCGCAACAGGACATATGATGGGTGCAGGAGGAATAACTGAGGTTATAAGCTGTATCAAAGCTATTGAAACGGGAATTATTCCGCCTACTATAAACTTAGAAACACCTGACGAAGAATGTGACCTTGACTATGTTCCCAACAAAGCAAGAAAAGTTCAGGTGGATATAGCAATGTCCAACGCCTTCGGCTTCGGAGGTCAAAATTCCAGTATAATCGTAAGCAAATACAAAGGATAATCAGACATTGTTTGCACAAAATAATTCAAAATCAAAAGAGGTATTTTTAATATGAGTGAAACCTACAATGTTTCAGTATTTAAAAAAGAATTTGAAAACAGCTTTACGTGGCTTAACGGTTTTATGCGAAATGTTCACCGTTTCGGCAGCAGAACAGCTATGTTCGATCCCGTAACCGATATTAAGTGGTCATATACAGAGCTGAACGCTGAATGTAACCGCCTTGCAAACGCTCTTAAAGAAAGCGGACTTGAGAAAAACGATGTTGTAACCTATCAGCTGTTTAATTCTTCTGTTTTCGCTTTTTCCTATATTGCTCCGCAGAAAATAGGCGCAATTAACAATCCTGTAAACTACAATCTTTCGCCCGGCGAAACTGCACAGATTATTAACCACAACAAACCAAAGGTTTATATTTACGACAGCGAAATAAAGGATATGGCTGTTAAAGCTCTTCAGCTATCGGAGCATAAGCCTCAGGTTGTAATTATGGCAATTACAAATAATAAGGAAGCCAAATGTCCCGACGGACACATTCTTTACACGGATTATGTCAAGAATCAATCGGATTCTGACCCGATACTTGAAAACGCAAGTATTTATGATGAAGTAACAAGACTTCAGACCTCAGGCACAACCGGACTTCCCAAGGGAGTACCTCTTAACAATGTAAACGAAGTACTTTCCGCACACGATGTTTTAATGCACTTTCCCCTTAATTCAACTGATAAAACAATGAATATGACTCCATGGTTTCACCGAGGAGGACTTCATTCAGGCGGACTTACTCCAACCTTTTATGCAGGCGGAGAGGTAATCATTATGCGTACCTTCCAGCCAAAGTTCTGCCTTGAATATGTTGATAAATTCAAAATCACATTTCTTATAGGCGTACCTGCCGTTTTGGGCGTACTTGCCAGTATGCAGGAGAAAAAACCCCGCAACCTTTCCTCTTTAAAGGGAATTGTTACAATGGGAAGTCCTCTTGAAAAAGCGGCCTGTATCCGCTTTCAGAAAATGCTTACCCCAAACATTTTCAACGGTTACGGCACAACCGAAACCTTCTGGAACACCTTCCTGCGTCCTTACGATTTGCCCCAGATGTCCGGCAGTGCAGGACGTTCCTGTACCGATGACGATGTAAGAGTCGTTAAGGTTTACGAAGACAGAAAAGCGTCACCTGACGACCTTGCGGCAACAGACAACAAGGAGGTTGGCGAAATCATTATTAAATCTCCTGCAAAAACAACCTATTCCTATTATAAAAACGAAGAAGCCACAAATATGAAATATACCGACGGCTGGTTCTATACAGGCGACTTGGGAACATGGGATAAGGACCAGTATATAACTGTTGCAGGCAGAAAAGACGATATGATTATAAGCGCCGGAGAAAATATTTATCCTACAAAAATCGAAGAGGTAATAAACGAATTTGACAAGGTTGAAGAATGTATTGTTACTTCTGTTCCCGATAAATCAAGGGGCGAGGCTGTTGCAGCATATGTAATACCTGCCGATAAAAGCCTTACTGTTGCAGAGCTTGTAGCTTTTTGCTCCGAACACCCTATGCTTTCAAAATACCAGTGCCCCCGGTATTACCGTTTTGTTGACGAGCTTCCCAGAACGGCAACCGGCAAAAAACAGCACTATGTTATAAAGCAGCAAGCAAAGGAAGACTTGAAAAACGGCTTACTTTTAAGAAAATAAGAGGCAAAAAAATGAAAATTATACCATATAAAAGACGTGCTAATTACTACGAAACAGACCAGATGGGAATTGTTCATCATACAAATTATATCAGATATTTTGAAGAGGCAAGAATTGACTTTATGCGTCAAATCGGATGTTCCTGCGCAGAGCTTGAAAAGAAGGGCACTATTATTCCCGTAGTTGACGCCTACGCAAAATATCACAAGTCAATTAAATTTGATGATGAGGTTTATGTTTTTATAACGCTTGACAAGTTTAACGGCGCAAGAATGGAATTTTCCTATGAAATACGTTTTTGCGATACAAACGAGCTTGCCGCTGTGGGACATACGAGCCACTGCTTTGTTGATACCGACCACAAGCCTTTCAGCGTAAAAAGAAAGCTGCCTGATATTTACAAAAAAATGACAGACAGTATAAACCTTCCCCTACCTTCTGTTAATAAATAAACTCAGCATATTAACAACATCGGGTGAAGTGATTTTAACGCTTTGGCCGATGATAAACCTTATACAAAGACGTAAATGTCTTAAATTCTGCAAAGTTTAAAAATAATACACACTTGGAGGCAAATATGTTACTTTACAAAAGATTCTGCGAGGAAACTTTCAACGAAAACTGTACGCTTAAATCCTTTAAACTAAAATATGAAGATGATTATAACTTCGGATATGACGTTGTTGACGTTCTCGGAAAGGAAAACCCCAACGGCACCGCACTGGTTTGGTGTAATCCACAGGGTGACGAAAGGACCTTTACATACAAGGAAATAATGGAGCTTAGTAACAAGGCCGCAAATGTTTTTAAATCCTACGGAATAAAAAAAGGCGACAAAGTGCTTGTAATTTTAAAGAGAAATTACGAATACTGGTATGTTGCTCCTGCACTTCATAAGCTTGGCGCAGTTATTATTCCCGCAACACATCTTCTTACAGT
>CAMFFI010000019.1 GCA_945949625.1 uncultured bacterium
ATCTTTGCAAGAATGTACGTAAAAAGGAAAATATTGTAACAGGAATAACCTACGGAATTTCCCTTTTGACATTTGGCTTTTACTTTTGCCTTAATATGATGAATAATTCCTCCGACGGTTTGGATCTTGTAGCTGTTGCAAATTCAATTAATACAACTGCTCCTTGGGTAAACTGGATTATTCCCACAAATATGCTTGCCTCTCAGGCTGTTGTAGGTTCAAGCCTTGTATCGTTTTTGATTTATATTTTAGCAATTGTCGCAGCCTGTGCTTTGTTTGTACTTGTATCGGGCAGATACTATATCGGTTCGGCATTGGGTATGGGCAAAGGTTCGTCAAAGACTTCAAAGAAAAAGGTTCAGACCTCGGGAAGCTTTGAAGTGCTTTCACAGAAAAAGGCATTGATGCGTAATGAAAAAAACAGTCTGTTCCGTTCTACTTTGTATGTTATAAACTGCTTTATCTGGCCCATTATTACTCCCATAGTAATTTTCGGAGGAACCTTTTTTTCGATTTTTAATTCCAATGACGTTTTAAACAACTTCTTTGCAGGAAATATCAACGGTCCGGCAGTAACATTGTTTGTATCCTTAGGCATTGTTTTTCCGTCAATCCTTGTGGCAATGATGAGCAAGGTTACTTCAATCAGCATATCTAAGGAGGGTGCAGGCTTTTTTGCACTGAGAGCTATGCCGATTTCTTACAGAACAATTCTTAAGGCTAAGGCGCAGTTCGGCTTAACTGTTAATTTAATTATGTCACTGCCTTTTGTTGTAATAATTGCAGGCATTTGCGTTTTTGCAGGAAAAATGGATTTTATGATAATTCCCTTTTCTGTTTTAATTACCTTTTTCTTTGTAAGCATTATCAACGACTTTCAGCTTTTATTTGAAGCAAGAAATCCTAAGCTTCACTGGGAGTCGGAGGAAATGGTAATAAAAGAAATGCGCGGCAGAATAGGCGGATTAGTTGCAATCGGCATTTTTATACTGTTTGTGTTCCTTGGAATAGCAGGCTTGATTGTGTTTAGAATACACGAGTATATTATTCTGGGCGTAATGACAGTTACTTTGGCCGCCTTTGCAATACCGTTTCACAATAAGGTAATAAGCTACGGAGAAAAGTCCCTGTCAAGGTTTGAATAACTTGTTTTTTGAGAGAGTTTCAGCTTTTGATTTTAAGCGTTATAAACGCTTTCAATCAGAAATCGGCATTAAAGCTCTTTCAGGCTTTGCCGGAATATCCGGCAGGAACGGTTCATTTTTTCAAGCTCCGGAGAAGTAAGAGAAAGCTCTATTTTCCGGCTTATTCCGTATCGGTTAATAATACACGGAGTTCCCACGAAAACATCGTTTTCGCCGTATTCCCCCTCAAGCAGTGCGGAAACGGTCAGTACGGAGTTTTCGTGGGAAAATATTGCCCGCACAATTCTCACCGCCGCCATACCTATTCCGTAATAGGTTGCACCCTTGGCGGCGATGATTTCCTGTGCGGCATTTTTTACGTTTTCGCTTATTTCATCAAGTCGCTGTCTGCTGAATAAACGGGGGTTATCCTCTACAATATCAAGTACAGGCTTTGTGGATATTAAAGCCTGCGACCAAGGGGTGAACTCGCTGTCGCCGTGTTCTCCTATAACATAAGCGTGAACATTCTGAGGGCTTACGTCAAAATAATTTCCCAGCAAATAGCGCAGACGGGCGGTGTCAAGGGTAGTTCCCGTGCCAATAACCCTCGAAGGCTCAAAGCCCGAAAGGGAACAGGTTACGCTTGTCATAATATCAACCGGATTTGTTGCCACAAGGAAAATTCCCTCAAATCCGGAGCGTATAACAGGGTCTATAATTGAGCGGAAAACCTCTGCGTTTCTTTGCAGAAGCTCCAGGCGCGACTCCTTTGGCTTTTGATTTACTCCTGCGCATATTAAAACAATTTCTGCGTCCTCACAGTCCTCGTAGCTGCCGTGATAAATTTTCATACTTGAGCCTGAAAAGGCAAGTCCGTGATTTAAATCCTGTGCCTCGCCGATAGCTTTCTTTTCGTTTAAATCACAAAGCACAAGCTCTGAGCATACATTCTGGTTAAGAGCAGCATAGGCAAAGCTCATTCCTACCATACCCGTTCCGATAAGGACAACTTTTCGTCCGCTTTTTGACATAATTATCTGCCTTTCAAAGTTATTTTTTTATATTTATTTTGCTTGCTTTATATAATTTTATTCAGTGCTTGTAAATTTCCTGTAAGGAAAAATCAAATCATATTATTATGTTATAATTGTTTAAATTTTAACAAGATAATGAATTTGGATATTTTCAAAAAATTATACAAATTGATAATCAATATTATTTGGCGGTGATATTATGTATTTTTCAAGAAAAATAACAGAGGACACATATTATGTGGGAGCAAGCGACAGACGTCTTGAATTGTTTGAAAACGTGTTTCCTATACCCAAGGGAGTTTCTTACAATTCCTATGTAATTACAGATGAAAAAACTGCTCTTCTCGATTTAATGGATGAAAGCGTAAGCAAGCAGGGATTTGAAAATATTGCAGGTGCTTTAAACGGAAGAAAGCTTGACTATGTTGTAATAAATCATATGGAGCCCGACCATTGCTCAAAGCTTGACGAGCTTATTTTAAGGTATCCTGAGGTTAAAATCGTAGGTAATGTAAAAACCCTTAAAATGATAGGTCAGTTTTATGATATTGACGCAGAAAGCCGTTTTGTAACGGTTAATGAAGGCGACACTTTACAGCTCGGCAAGCACACCCTTACCTTTGTAAACGCTCCTATGGTTCATTGGCCGGAGGTTATGGTAACATACGATACCTTCACAAAGGCTCTGTTTTCTGCCGACGCTTTCGGAACCTTCGGTGCTTTAGGCGGAAACATATTTAATGACGAATATGATTTTGAGTATGAATTTTTAGAGGAAGCGCGCCGTTACTATACAAATATTGTAGGTAAATACGGAATGCAGGTTCAGGCTGTGCTGAAAAAAGCGTCAACCCTTGACATTAAATATATTTGTCCTTTACACGGTCCTGTATGGAGGACAAACATTGATTATATTATTGATAAGTACAACACATGGAGCCTTTATGAGCCTGAGGTTGACTCCGTTATGATTGCTTATGCGTCAATGTACGGCAATACGGAAAATGCTGTCAATGTGCTTGCAAATGTACTTGCCGAAAAAGGCGTAAAAAACATTAAAATTTATGATGTATCAAAAACAGACGTATCATATGTTTTAAGCGATGCCTTTAAGTACAAAAGACTTGTATTTGCATCTCCCACATACAACGGAGGACTTTATCCCAAAATGGAAAACCTTTTGCTTGATTTAAAGGCACACAGCCTTAAAAACAGAAAGGTTGCAGTTTTTGACAACGGAAGCTGGAGCGCCTCTGCGAAAAAGCATATGCTTGAAATTTTAGGAACAATGAAGGTGGAAGTTGTTGAAAGCAGTCTTGCGTTAAAATCTTCCTTAAAGCAGGGGGATATGGAGGCTCTTAATCAGCTTGCAGAGGAAATTTTAAAATAATTCCACATTATCGACATTTTGTTTATTGAAGCCTATATATGTTTATGTTATACTGAAATCTAATATAAAGCTGTATTATAGCTTAGTTTTAACATAATTAAAATATTTTTTGCTGAAAGGACGCTCCCTATGAGAAACTTTATGCAAAGGCTGTATAATTTTATGCAGGGTCGTTACGGCAATGACCAGCTAAATAACTTTTTGCTTGTGTTGTGGGCAATACTGTTTATACTGAATTTATTTTTCAGAAATTGGATAATCAGCCTTTTGGAGCTGATTCCCTTAGGCTTGTGCCTTTATCGGTCAATGTCAAGGAATATTACAAAAAGGCTTTATGAAAACAACAAGTTTTTGCCTATATACAAAAAGGTGACCTCTTTCTTTTCGCTGCAGTTCAGAAAAATCAAGGATATTAAAACAATGCGTTATTTTAAATGTCCCAACTGCAAAGCACAGCTTAGAGTACCCAGAAGAAAAGGTGTTCATACTGTACGCTGTCCCAGATGTAAAAAAGAGTTCAAGAAAAATATTTTGTTTTAATTTGGCTATGCGCATCATATATTTATACATTAAGCAACGGTGCTGCATAGGGTTTTGTTGAAAAAATTTATGCAGGCGGTTTTATCGCCTGCTTTTTTTCTGTATAGTAAACTTCTGCGCAACGGTCGGGCAAAATGGTTTTTGCAATATCAACCTGTCTGCCCGAATTGCGTGTCGAGGCACTCGACAAAACCTGTCAGTCTGATGATTATTGTAAGAAAAGGAGGATAATATATGCTTACAACTTTACTTGTTGCCTCTGTGGTGATTATTGCCTGCATATTGTGCAACCGTATTTCCAGCAAGGCGGGAATTCCCGTGCTTTTGGGCTTTATTGTACTGGGAATGATTTTCGGCTCCGACGGAGTTTTTAAAATTCAGTTTGAAAACTTTGCCTTTGCCGAACAGATTTGTACCGTTTCTCTTATTTTTATTATGTTTTACGGAGGCTTTAACACTAACTGGAGACAGGCAAAAAAGGTTGCGGTAAAATCCTTGCTTTTATCTTCCTTAGGAGTGGTAATTACAGCCGTATTGACAGCTTTGTTCTGCCGTTTTGTTCTGAATTTTGAAATGCTTGAAAGTCTGCTTATCGGCGCTGTGCTAAGCTCAACAGACGCGGCGTCGGTGTTTTCTATACTGCGTTCAAAAAAATTGGGACTGAAGTACGGAACATCTTCCTTGCTTGAGGTGGAAAGCGGAAGCAACGACCCTTTTGCATATCTTCTTATGGTGTTTGTACTTTCCCTGATGAAAGGCGGTCAAAGTGCAGGTTCCCTTGCATATCTGCTTTTTGCCCAGATTGTTTACGGAGTGGGTATTGCGTTGCTTATATCAATAGGCGCCGTATTATTTTTGAAAAAGTTTGACTTCGGCAACAGCGGTCTGGAAACAGCCTTTGTCTTTGCCGTCGCCATAGTTTCTTATGCTTTGCCGTCGGTTCTGGGCGGCAACGGCTTTTTAAGCGTTTACATTGTAGGTATAATTTTAGGAAACCGTGAAATTGAAAATAAAAAGCTTATGGTGCATTTTTTAGACGGAATAACAAATCTTTTTCAGATGTTGATTTTCTTTTTGCTGGGACTGCTTGCGTTTCCGTCCCAAATGCCCCGGATAATAATACCTTCGCTTATAATTGCGGCTTTTCTTACCCTTGTGGCAAGACCTGCTGCTGTCTTTGCAATACTTACGCCGTTTAGGGCAAAGCTTAATCAACAGCTTATGGTTTCATGGGCAGGATTGCGAGGTGCGGCGTCAATTGTCTTTGCAATTTTTGCAACAGTGGGAGATGTATATACAAAAAACGACGTTTTTCATATTGTGTTCTGCGTTGTATTGTTTTCTATCGGTATTCAGGGGTCGCTGTTACCTTTTGTTGCGAAAAAGCTCAATATGATTGATACAAAGCATAATGTTGAAAAAACCTTTAACGATTATTCCGAAGAAAACGAAATTCAGTTTATCAGCCTTGCAGTAACTGATTGTCATCCCTGGGCAGATAAAAAAATCAAGGATATTTCTCTGCCTCCGTCAACACTTCTGGTTATGATTTTAAGGGACGGTGCGTCTGTTATTCCAAACGGCGAAACAGATATTTTAACAGGTGACAGCCTGATTATCAGCGCTCAGGGCTTTAAGGACGTCAGCAATATACGCTTGACGGAAATATTGGTAGATGAGGACAGCGGCCTTGCAGGAAAAAAATTAAGTGAAGCGTATATTTCAAAAAAGGCGCTTGTGCTTATGATAAAACGCGGCGATACCGTTATAATTCCAAACGGAGAAAGCACTGTGGAATGCGGAGATATTATTGTGCTTAACTCTTATAAAAATCTTCTGAAAAAGTGAAGTTCGTTATCGGAACATAAAAAAGGTACCCTTGCCCATAGGGGTAAGGATACCTTGGCTGTGCTTATCGGGGTTTAAAATAAGCAATTATTTTTTTGCTGAAACTTTTGACATATCAGGCTCCTTTGGCTGATGAAAACCAAAGATTGAAGCGCTCCTGCCTGCTTTTTTTGCAATTTTTACAGAAGAAGCAGCGGCAAATTCAGCTATGTTTTTCTTAAAGCTCATAAAACTCTCCTCCTTTGCATTGATATTTACCGAAAATATTTATCTGATAAACAATGAAAACCGCTTATGAATTTTTTACAGCTCAATTGAATGTCAGATTTTGTGAAATATTTTCAAGTAACTTCAATAAGAGAATAGTATAATATTGGCGAAAAGTCAATAATTCAGGCAAGAAATGCAACAATTTTGGCAAAAAATGTTAATTCTTACGGAATAATTCATTAAACTGTTGAAAAATGCCAAGAAAATGATATAATTAAATTGTATTGCGGTAATTTTGCAAAATTTGTTAATGAGGTATTACGGAGGAAACAGTAATGAAGGTAGCAATATGCGATGATAATAAATCTGCTTTGGATTTCATTTATACAACAGTATCAAAGGAATTTTGTCACTATGGTATTCATTCCCAAATCGTTGCTTATTCGGACAGCAGGGTTTTGCTGGACGTTCAGAAAAAGGACCCTTATGACGTTTTATTCCTTGATATTTCAATGCCGGATATTGACGGCTTTCAGATTGCAGAGGAAATACGCAAAACCTCTAAAAATGCGATTATCATATTCATAACGTCAAAGGACGAGCTTGTATATGACAGCTTTGATTATCAGCCGTTTTTCTTTATAAGAAAGAACGATTCCGACAATATAGCGCGTAATATTTCAAGGGCTGTTGAAATGCTCACTCACTACATAAAGCAGAACAAATCCATTGTGCTTGATGTGGACGGCGTTAAAATGCCGGTAATGTATACGGACATAATGTATATAAAAAGCGACAGACACTATCTGCAATATCATATGGCGGACGGTGATGTTTTTAAGGTACGAGGGGTAATGAAGGATAAGGATAGGGAGTTTTGTCAGTATGACTTTATAAAAATTCATCAGAGATATATTGTGAATTTAAAATATGTTAAATTTGTTGACAAAAGACGCGAAATACTTATTTTAAAAAACGGCGAAAGACTTGAGATAAGCCGTAATCATAAGAACTCTGCTGATGAACAATTCACCAGATATTTGAGGGAAACACTATGATTGATATTTTATGGGATTTGTTTGAAATAGCCGCCACTTGTTTTGAAACATGGGTTATTCTGACATTTGCCAAGAAATTTTTGGGGCAAAAATCATCGGGAAAAAAGGCGATAATCGAGTTTTGGGTTTCATGGCTTGCTTTTTCTGCAATTGTCATTTGCGTAAACAGCATTACAGCCTTTGAAAGCTTTGCGGCGCTGTTGTTTTCTGTTGTTGTGTTTATTTACTGCCTGCTTTATCTTAAGGGAAACGTATATGTTAAAATAATTGTTTCCATAATTCCAATAGCAAGTATTATTTTGGTCAACAGTCTGGTTGCAACAATTATTTCTACTATTTTCGGAGAAGGCTTCGATGATTTAATTACAAAGCAGACAATTTACAGGTGCTTAACCGTAATAATTACTAAGCTTTTCCTGTATTATGTTCTGCTTATTATTCAGAAAATTTTTGAAAAAGAAAAAAAGTACAGCTTTGGTGTTAAAGAATGGATTCCCATAATATCAACATTTTTAATTTCTGCGGCTATATTTACAAGCGTAGATTTAATCAATATTCATAATGAACTTGATGAAAAGGGAAAAATACTTGTTTTGTTTGCGATTTTATGCCTTGTGATTTTAAATATTGTTTCATTCTATATGGTTGTAAAAATCAGCCGTACAAGCTACATTGAAACAGAAAACAAGCTTTTAAAAATGCAAAACGAGTATCAGTCAAATTATGTGGCTAATGTAAAAAATCAGGAAAAAGAACTTAAAACCATACGACACGATTTAAAGCATAATCTCTTTGTAATTGAGGCACAGCTTAAATGTGAAAAATATGACGAGGCTAAAAATTACGTTTCACAGCTTTTAAATCAGGAGGTTTTAGTAGGCGGTACCGTACTGACCGACAATGAAACCGTAAATGCCATTATTAATTCAAAGATTATTTACGCAAAAAGTCTGGGTGTTAAAATCGTGGTTCAATCCTGCAAGCAGATAATTGCTATTCCCGATATTGACCTTTGCAATTTATTGGGCAACCTAATCGACAATGCCATAGAAGCCTGCGAACAATGTAATTTCACCGAAAAGCTTATTGAAATTCAAATATCCTCCAATGAGGATATAATGACCTTTTCCATAAGAAATACCGTAGAAAAATCTGTTCTGGAAAACAATCCAAAGCTTGTAACATCAAAGAAAAAATACCGTGAGCATGGGTTAGGTCTTGCGTCGGTTAATCAGATAGTAAACAAATACAACGGCAAGCTTGATATTTACGAGAAAAACGGTATGTTCTGCGTTACGGCAATTCTTAGGACAGAGGAGTAATGATGAAATGAAAAATTGCACTGAAAATCTGCTTTATATAAGTCGAAAGGACTGAATGGTAACCACTCAGTCCTCTCGGGGGATTTGAAAAATGAAAAATCACTTGTTATCACGTTAAAGACCTTCCCCAACAGGAAGGTCTTTTTGTTCTACCGTTGTCGGCACAACAGCAGTCTATCGTACACCCATCGTTTATAAAAATCTGCCGGCAAAGGAAGGAGGCTGGGCGAGCTTTGAAATACCGCATATAACAAAGTATGATTTTTATAAACACCCTGTCTTATTATTGACATAAACAATGCAAATTAATACTGTTGTGAAATCTTACGAATTATTGATGCACTGCCTTATTCGGTAATTTTAGAATATATTTAATTTCTAAAAAAGTCAATAATCGTGGCACATTTTGCAATATGCTGGCAAATTATGTGTTATATTATGCAATTTATTCACATTTTGACGCTTTTTGTAACAATATATGACCTGCAATCACTGCCAGCGAAACGCATACAAGAGTGAAAAGCAACGTAAAGCAGTATTTATCAAATAAAAAGTATAAGCATAAGCATACTGATGAATATACAAGATACAGGATTATTCCTAAGGTCTTCATTTTTTTCTTGTTTCTGATTTTCTTGTTTGGATTTTCAACGGGACAAAACAGAATTATAGGCAGAAAGCCTAATATAAGAAATGCGCCTGCAATAAAAATGCTTTTTATTTTTAAAAACAAAAATGAAAACAGTAAAACTAAAATATATGAAATGCAAAATACCGTGTTGCACACAAAATACGTGGATGCGTGCCAACCGCCCGTTACTTGTCTTAAAGGCACAAAGCATAAAAGAAAAATAATACTTTCGGTCAGAGTGTTTGTAAAAAAGCCAATCAGAAGTATTAAAAATATATTGAGAAAGGAAGAAATAAAAATTTCTATTCCGTACCGATAAATTTCCCGCAGGTCTTCACTGCTTTTGTCGGCATTTTTTAAGATAAAAGACGTTATATGTTCAGAAATTTTAGAAATCATCCCGTTCACTTCCTTATTATGAATAGGATAAGTATTTAAAAAAATTCCGTCAATAGCTTTGGCAAAAATTGTAAATTTATGACATAAAATGCATATATAGCGAAAATAAAAGATTTTTATCAAAATTATGCAATTTTTTGCTTGATATATTGCAAATTTGACGGAAAATGATAAAATAAAAAGTGTGTTATAAATTAGGTAATAATATAGTTGTTTTTTGGGAGGATATTGTAATGGAAGAAATGCTGATGCCCACCGATAAGGTGAACGGTTTTGACGTGCGGCCGGGATATTTTTTGGTAAACGGCGCAACACCTGTGCGAGGGGGAGTCAATTTTACAATTCAGTCTGTTTATGCCACCTCCTGCACATTGCTTTTGTTTAAGCCTTATTCAAATGAACCTTACGCAAGATTACCTTTTCCAAAATCCTATTGCATAGGAAACACTTATTCAATGATTGTTTTCGGTTTGGAAATAAGCGATTTTGAATACGCTTATGCCTTTGACGGACCGTATGAGCCGGAAAAGGGACTTATATTTGATAAAAATAAATATTTGCTTGACCCTTATGCAAAAGCTGTTACAGGTCAAAGCGGATGGGGTAAAAAGCAAAAGCCCGACTCCGTATATAAAGCTCGTGTGGTTGACGCAGTATATGATTGGGGAAATTATAAACAGCTTAACATTCCCTTTAACGAGCTTATAATTTATGAAATGCACGTCAGAGGCTTTACAAAGGACTCGTCCTCAGGCGTTAACAATCCCGGAACCTTTGCAGGTATTCGTGAGAAAATTCCTTATCTTAAAGAGCTTGGCATTAATGCAGTTGAGCTTATGCCTATTTTTGAGTTTGACGAAATGGAGTCCACAAGAATATATGAAGGAAAACCGCTTTATAATTATTGGGGATATAATACCGTTTGCTTTTTTGCTCCCAACACAAGCTATGAATCGGACCACGAGCATCACCGAGAGGGTACTGAGCTTAAAGAGCTTATAAGGGACCTTCATAAAAACGGAATTGAAGTTATTTTAGACGTAGTATTCAATCATACTGCCGAGGGTAACGAAAAAGGACCGTTTTTTTCATTCAAGGGAATTGACAACAATATTTATTATATGCTTACTCCCGACGGAAAATATTATAATTTCAGCGGATGCGGAAATGTTTTGAACTGCAACCAGCCCATTGTAAGACAGTTTATTCTTGAATGTTTGAGATATTGGGTTACGGAGTATCGTGTTGATGGTTTCCGCTTTGATTTAGCCTCTATTCTGGGAAGAAACAGCGACGGTTCTCCAATGGACAAGCCGCCTCTTTTGGAATGTCTTGCTTTTGACCCCATATTGGGAAATGTAAAGCTTATTGCTGAGGCTTGGGACGCAGGCGGACTGTATCAGGTAGGAAGCTTTCCCTCGTGGAACCGCTGGGCTGAATGGAACGGAAAATACCGTGATGATTTGAGACGTTTCCTGAAGGGCGACGATAATCTTGCATGGTCAGCCGCACAAAGACTTACAGGCTCTAAGGATTTATATGACCCTACATACAGGGGGAATAATGCCTCCGTTAATTTTCTGACATGCCACGACGGTTTTACGCTTTACGATATGTATGCTTATAACCAGAAGCACAATTGGCAAAACGGCTGGAATAATACGGACGGTGCAAATGATAATAACAGCTGGAACTGCGGTGAAGAGGGAGAAACGGATAATTGGAAGGTTGAAGCTCTGCGGCGTAAATTGTGCAAAAATGCTTTCGCAACTTTAATGTGCAGCAGGGGTGCGGCGCTGTTCCTTGCAGGCGATGAATTCTGCAATACGCAGTTTGGAAATAACAACGCCTATTGTCAGGATAACATTATTTCCTGGCTTGATTGGAGCAGAAAAGAAAAATATAACGATGTATTTGAGTTTTTCAAATATATGATTGCCTTCCGCAAGCGTTTTCACGTTATAACAAGCAGTGTTGAAGGTGCCGAGTGCAGTCTTCCGCCTACAAGCATACATTCCTGTGCTCCGTGGCATACGGATTTTGACAGCAATTCAAGAATGGTAGGAGTTATGTACGCAGGCAAAAGTTCGGATAATCCCGACCTTGATGAAATTGTATATTTCGGAATTAACGCTTACTGGGAGCAGGTGAACGTGGAACTTCCTGCTTTGCCCCAGGGTTACTGTTGGAAACTGTATATGAATACAGGAAGAAACGCCGATGAGGTTATTACAGAGGATAAAAACATATACCTTTACGACAGACGGATAACAATGGAGGGCAGGTCGGTATTTGCCGCCGTAGCTGAAAAGGTTTATTAAAATATAAAAAAATTATTGACAAGTTAACTTGGCGGATATATAATGAGTTTACCAAGTTAACTTGTCAATTTGTTTTAAGGAGGCATGATAAAAAGTTAGTGGTGAGAAAATCCGAGAACTCTGGATT
>CAMFFI010000020.1 GCA_945949625.1 uncultured bacterium
AGTAAAGCGTTCAAAACCTGTGACGTTTTTAGCGAGGAGCGAAGATGATACTTTTTCCACCGCAACACGCCGCAACCGGCGATATGTTGTCTTTTCCAATATTTTACATACTTTCAGCGCGCCAAAAGAAACGGTACCCTTTGGGGTGCCGTTTCTTTTTTATCACTCTTTTGCTATAATTTGGCTTTTTTATATTCCATTTTTTCTGCATATATGTTATAATTATTTAGTATATATTTTTCGGAATGATGTGATAATATGGCTGACAACAAAATTGTTGTAAAGGTGGGTACCTCTACCCTTACCTATGAAAACGGAAAAATTAATTACAGACGGATTGAAAAGCTCTGCAAGGTACTTTCCGATTTACAGAATCAGGGCAAAAAAATTGTCCTTGTTTCATCGGGTGCAATCGGTATCGGCGTGGGAAAAGTCGGACTTAAAAAACGTCCTACAAAAACTAAGGAAAAGCAGGCTCTTGCCGCTGTGGGACAATGCGAGCTTATGTTTATGTACGACAAGCTTTTCGGCGAATATAACCACACCGTTGCACAAATTCTTCTTACTAAATACGCAGTGCAGACAAAGCAAAAGCGACAGAATGTAATTAACGCTATGGACACTCTGCTGGATATGGACATAATTCCCATTATCAATGAAAACGATACCGTTGCAATTGACGAATTGGAGGGCTCCAATATCGGCGATAACGATATGCTTTCTGCAATTGTTGCAAAGCTTATTTCAGCGGACAAGCTGATTATTTTGACAGATATTGACGGTCTTTACGACAAAAATCCAAAAACTAACCCCGACGCTAAAAAAATAGAGGTTGTTGATAAAATCACCGACGAAATTCTTTCAATGGCCAAGGGAGCAGGCTCTAACAGGGGTACAGGCGGAATGATAACAAAGCTTGCCGCTGCATCATATATTTATGAGGACGGAATTGATTGCTACATAGTAAGCGGTGAAAATCCCTCTGTTTTATATGATGTTACCGAGGGAATAAACAAAGGTACATTATTTAAAGGCAAACCGAAAAACTAAAAGGAATGATTTTTATGACAGTTATTGAACAAATGGGACAAAAGGCAAAGCAGGCTTCAAGAGTACTTGCAAATGCAGGCGCATTAAAAAACAAAGCCCTTAACGCTATTGCCGACGCTCTCATAATGAATACGGATACAATTGTAAACGCTAACAATATTGACTTGAAAAACGGCAAAAGCGCAGGTCTTACCCCTGCTTTACTTGACAGGCTTAAGCTTGGCGGCGACAGAATAAAAGCAATGGCTGAAGGTGTTAGAAAGGTTGCGTCCTTAAACGACCCGGTGGGTACGGTTGTAAGCGGCTACAAAACCGAAAACGGTATGGAAATTACAAGGGTTAAGGTACCCTTGGGCGTAATCGGAATTATCTACGAGGCTCGTCCCAATGTTACTGCCGACGCCGCCGCACTTTGTCTGAAAGCCGGAAACGCCGTTATTTTAAGAGGCGGAAAGGAAGCCATAAACTCCAATAAGGCTATTGCAAAAATTATGCGTGAGGCAGTGGAAAATACCGGACTTCCAAAGGACAGCATACAGCTTATTGAGGACACCTCCAGACAAAGCTCCGTTGAGCTTATGAATTTAAGCGATTACCTTGACGTGCTTATTCCGAGAGGCGGTGCAGGTCTTATTAAAGCAGTTGTTGAGCAGGCAAAGGTTCCCGTTATTGAAACGGGCGTAGGCAACTGTCACGTTTATGTTGACGAAAGTGCCGACCTTGATATGGCGGCAAATATTATATACAACGCAAAAACCTCCCGTCCTTCCGTATGCAACGCTATTGAAACAATCCTTATAAACAAAAACATAGCAAAAGAAGCCCTGCCTAAAATAAAGGCAAGGCTTGATGAGAAAAATGTTGAAATACGAGGCTGTGAAATCACACGGGAAATCTTAGGCGGCGACATTGTTCCTGCAAGGGACGATGACTACAAAACAGAATTTCTTGACTACATTATTGCCTGCAAGGTTGTTGATTCCATTGACGCTGCCATTGAGCATATAGCAAAGTACAGCAGCGGTCACAGCGAATGTATCGTAACAAGGAATTATGACAATGCAAACAAGTTCACCTCTGCCGTTGATTCTGCCGCAGTTTATGTAAACGCTTCAACAAGATTTACCGACGGCGGTGAGTTCGGACTCGGCGCAGAAATAGGAATTTCCACTCAAAAGCTCCACGCAAGAGGTCCTATGGGCATAAACGAGCTGACAAGTACAAAGTTTATTATTAAAGGCAACGGTCAAATCAGATAAGCAGATAAATAAGCGCCAACAACAGTCCCACGTCTGCCCCTTCTCCTGCTAACAGCAGTATCAGCATTAAAATCAGGTTTTGCTCCTTATCTCTGAACAAAACCTCCAGAGTATTTTTACTGCTGTTTTGGTGCTGTATATCAAGCTTTTCGTCATTTTGTGATTTGGGAGGACTTTCATTTTCCCGTTGAGTTTTCTGCATATGAGGCAAATTTAAAACTGAGTCGGATTTTTCTTCTCTTTTGTTTTGTCTTTGGGGCATTGCTTTGGACTGCATTGCCTGCACACGCCGCATTGCCTCCTGCTGCATAGGGTCAATATTTGACATAAATCACCCTCCTAAAACAAGCCGCCGTTTTTAAGCAGCGGAAGGATTTTCAGAAATTGAAGCATCTTCTTTGCCTCGTCAAGCTTTTTTTGTTTTTCACAGCTTAAGAAAGGACGCAACGCCAAAAGCAGGCGCGTGGTTTCGTCCTCTTGTTTCATAGAATTTAAAACAGGCATAATTCTTGTAATTCCGGAAATTGCGTCGTTATTTAAAACAGACGCTACAGACGATTTATTGTTCTGAACAGACTCCGGCTCTTTTTCCTTTGGAACTTCATTGTTATTGCCTGAAAGTCCCAGCATTTTTCCAAGGCTTTGAACCTGTTTCATTGCCTCGGGGTCAGACATTATCTGACTGAGCTTGCTTTGCAAATCATCCATAATTATTTATTTTTATCTCCGAATTTTTTCAGGAGCTCCTGTGCCTGCTCAGACTCCAGTATTTTTCTTGTTGCCTCGGGATTGCTTAAAATTCTTTTTACCCTGTCGGCCTGCGATTTATTTAATCCCCTGAGCAAATCGTTTACGTCTTTTTCTTTTGGAATTGAATTTGCCTGATTTGAATTTATTTTTTGAGTAAGATTATTTATAATTCTGTTAATCTGTTCCTGATTACTGTTATTGTTATTCATAAATAAACACCTCGCTGTATAATATGCGGGATTTTAAAAATATATGAGAGGATAATTATGAGAATTCTTGTAGTTTCGGACACACACGGCGATTTATACACTTTAAAAAAAGCTGTTCTCAGTCAACCAAAAGCTGAGGTTGTTATTCACTGCGGCGACGGTGAGGAACAGGCTCAGTGGATTAGAGAAAATTTTAAGGATAAGGCTGTTATTAATGTAAGGGGAAACTGCGACTGGTGCAGTAATACTCCTGCAACTGAAGAAATAACCTTAGAGGGTAAAAAAATATTTATCACTCACGGACATTTATACAAAGCAAAAATGACTCTGACTCCTCTTTACCTTGAGGCAAAATCCAGAAATGCCGACATTCTTTGCTTTGGTCACACACATATACCCACAGAGAATTACAGCGACGGACTGTATGTTCTTAATCCCGGAAGCTGCAGCGGCTACGGTGCAACCTACGGCTATATTGACATTACTCCAAAAGGAATTATGACAAATATTTTAAAGGTTAAATAATTATTTCCTGTGGAAATTTTGTGATTAATATGATAAAATATTATGGAGCGTGTAACAAGATAGGAGGCAGAAGTCTTGAATTTTCTTGATTTTCAAATAGATTCTTCCTTAAAGGAAGAGCTTAACTCTCTTGAAAAACAAAATAAACTGCCTCACGCTGTTATATTAAACGGCGGTAATAATGAACAACGGCTCCGGACTGCTGTTTTTCTTTCAATGTGGGCTGTATGTTCTGAAAAAAGCAATATTCCCTGCGGCAAATGCAAAGCGTGCATTAATGCCGAAGAACGAACTCACAGCGACGTTTATTATGCACAGGGTTCTGGAAAAACAGAAATTTACAATGTTGACGAAATAAGAAAAATAAATGCCGATACGGTTATCAAGCCAAACTCGGCTGAAAAAAAGGTTTATATATTTCTTAATGCAGACAAGCGTATGCCCGTTATCTCTCAGAACACATTTCTAAAAACCTTGGAAGAGCCGCCCGACAACGTGCTTTTTATACTTACAACGGAAAACAGCAATATGCTGCTTTCAACAATTCTATCAAGAGTAACGGTTTTTAACATTCCGCTAAAGGATAAATTTGAAGAAGAATCACTTGAGCTTGCAAAAAATATAGTAAAGGGTATTTTAAAGCCTTCGGAAATAGATTTGCTCTTTTCAACCGGCAAGCTTAACAAAAAGCAAACGGCGCTTGACGTTCTCGCAATTGTGTCAAGACTTTTCAGGGACGGACTTTCCTGCTCTGTGGGCGGAAAATGCACCGTTGATGAAGAATGCGGCAGAGCGCTTGCAAAAAGACTGACAAAATCAAGGCTTTTAAGCCTTATAGAGCTTAACGAAAAAGCCATTGTTAAAATAAATCAAAACGTAAACTTAAATCTGCTTGCCACATGGCTTTGCGGAGAATACAGGAGGATTTCATGGCAGAAGTAATCGGAGTTAGATTTAAAGACGTGGGCAAGGTGTACTATTTTGCCCCCGGTGAATATAAGCTTAGCACAGGCGATATGGTTATTGTTGAAACATCAAGAGGAATTGAATGCGGAACAGTCGCTCTTGAAAACAAGGAGGTTCCCGACGAAAGCCTTAATTCGCCCTTAAAGCCCTTAATCAGAATTGCTACCCCGGAAGACTTAAAACATCTTGAGGAAAACAGAGCCCGTGAAAAAAAGGCTTTTGAAATATGCGAGCAGAAAATTGCTGAAAATCATCTTGAAATGAAGCTTGTCAACGTGGAATACACCTTTGACAACAGCAAAATTCTTTTCTACTTTACCGCTGACGGCAGAGTTGATTTTCGCTCTTTGGTAAAGGATTTGGCTTCTGTTTTCAGAACAAGAATTGAACTCAGGCAAATCGGAGTAAGAGATGAGGCTAAAATGCTGGGCGGCTTGGGAATTTGCGGCAAACCCTTTTGTTGCAGCAGCTTTTTGGGAGAATTTCAGCCTGTTTCAATTAAAATGGCAAAAGAACAGGGACTTTCCCTTTCTCCCGTTAAAATTTCAGGCACATGCGGCAGACTTATGTGCTGTTTAAAATACGAGCAGGAGGCATACAGTGACCTGCTTAAAAAGACGCCAAAGGTGGGCGCAATTGTTAATACCCCTGACGGAAAGGGACTTGTTGTGGAAAACAACCTTATTGCCGGAACGCTTAAGGTCAAGCTCAACAATACCCCCGAGGATGCCGCACCCACTCTGTATAATGTAAAGCAGGTAAAGCTTCTAAAGGACGGATATATTAAGATTGACAAGAAAGAGCTTGAAGAGCTTAAAGGCTTGGAATAATTTGTAAAAATTAACACACAAAGATTTTTCTTTGTTTTTTCGTGAAAATAATTGCATTTTGCAAAAAATATGATACAATGTATGTAGCAAAATAAGGAGGTGTTCATTAATGGCATATGTAATTAGTGATGATTGCATCCAGTGCGGAGCTTGTGAGGCTGAGTGTCCTTGTGGCGCAATTACAGAAGGTGACGGCAAATACGTTATTGACGCAGACGCTTGTGCAGACTGCGGTTCATGTGCAGATGTATGTCCGGTAGGTGCTCCTCAGGCAGAATAATCAATTATTTGATACATAGACGGTAAGGTAAAATGCCTTACCGTTTTTTGTTGCAATAATAATTACATTTAATACTTTACTGAAAATCAAAAATATAGTAAAATGTTTATTAAACTATAATTTATGAAACCGATGTAAACAATAATAAACAATAAAAATAACGGAGCGTAAAATGCTTAAGGAAAACGAACATTACGAACCATTAGGAAACAATATAAAGGTAATTGTAAGCGACAAGCATCATTTTTCAACAGATACAATATTGCTTGCAAATTTTGCTCTGCCGAAAAAAGGCGACAAATCCGTTGAGCTTGGAACAGGCTGCGGAACCATTCCCCTTATATGGGCAAGGGAGCTTGGAAAGCATCTGAATGTTACTGCTGTGGAAATCCAGGATGACGCTTACAGTATGATTAAGCGTTCCGTTTTAATTAACGGTTTGGGAAAATATATAACGCCCGTTCACGGTGATCTAAGGAATCTAAGGAGCAAGCTGAAATACGGCTATTATGACCTTGTGGTATGCAATCCTCCTTATAAGCTAAGCGGAAGCGGTATCGTAAATCCCGACAAGGAGAAACTTATTGCAAGACACGAAGAAACCTGCACTCTTGATGATGTTGTCAGCTGTGCCGCTCGACTTTTACAGTTCGGCGGAAAATTTTGTATGTGTCAGCGTCCCGAAAGGCTATGCGACGTTATGGAGTCTATGCGTGCAAATCATATTGAGCCTAAGCGTCTGCGTTTTGTTCAGCAAAGGCCTTCAAAGGAGCCGAAGCTGTTTCTTATTGAAGGAAGAAGAAGCGGAAACAAAGGCAGTTTAAAGGTGATGCCTACTCTGTTTATTGAGGACGAAGGCGGTGTTTTTTCCGCTGAAATGCGAGAAATTTACGGAAGCTATAAAATTGGAGAATAAAAATGTACGGAACTTTATATGTAGTAGGAACACCCATAGGTAATCTGGGGGATTTATCTCCCCGTGCAGTAGAAACCCTGAAAGAGGTGGACTTTATTGCCGCAGAAGACACAAGGGTAACCCTTAAGCTGCTAAATCATTTTGAAATAAAAAAGCCTATGGTCAGCTATTTTGAGCATAACAAGCGTGAGCGCGGCGAGATTATATGCAAAAGAATTATGCAGGGTGAAAGCTGTGCAATTGTTACTGACGCAGGAATGCCCTGCATTTCCGACCCCGGAGAGGATTTAATCAGGCTCTGCGAAGAAACGGGTATTAAAACCGTTGTTGTTCCCGGTCCCAGCGCTTTAATATCTGCTTTGGCTGTATCGGGACTTGAAACCGGCAGATTTACCTTTGAAGGCTTTTTAAGCGTTAATAAAAAAAGCAGAAAAGACCACTTAAACAGCCTTAAAAATGAAAAAAGAACAATGATTTTTTACGAAGCGCCCCATAAGCTTTCTGCTACTCTAAAAGATTTTTACGATTTCTTCGGAGAAAGAAAGCTTACTATTGTAAGGGAAATTACAAAAATCCACGAAGAAACTATCCGTACCACTACAAAATATGCCGCAGAAAATCTTTGCGACGGAAGTGTAAAGGGTGAAATTGTACTGATACTTGAGGGTAACAAAGCATTGGAAACCAATGAGCAGGAATACACACTGCAATCGGCAACAGAGCTTGCAAAACAGCTTATTGAAAAAGGTGCTAAGCCCTCCGACGCTGCAAAAGAGGCCGCCGCACTTTCAGGCTTTAAGAAAAATGAAATTTATAGGAATCTGATATAAATGACTTACGAAAACGCACTAAACAAAATACATTCTCTCCTAAGTTTCGGATCACGTCCCGGACTTGACAGAATAAAACGTCTGCTTGAGTTAATGGGGAATCCTCAGGATAATCTTAAATTCATTCACGTTGCAGGCACAAACGGCAAAGGCTCTGTGTGCCAGATGATTTCTTCGGTTTTAACAGAGCAGGGATACAAAACGGGACTTTTTATATCACCGTATATTACCGATTTCAGAGAACGTATCCAGATAAACGGCAAAATGATTTCAGAAGAAATGCTTATTGACGCAGTGGAAAACACCTTTCCTCTTTTGGAAGAATTATCAAAGCAGGACTGTATTATTACCGAGTTTGAATACGTTATGGCTTTGGAGTTTTATATTCATAACAAAGAAAAATGCGACGTTGTAGTTCTTGAAACAGGCTTGGGCGGATTACTTGACTGCACCAATGTTATAAAGCCTCCCCTTTGCTCTGTTATTACCACAATAGGAATTGACCACACAGCTGTGCTGGGAAACACCTTAGAGGAAATCACTCTGCAAAAATGCGGAATTATAAAAAGCGGAAGTTTTGCCGTTACCTCTGCACAAGCTCCGTCGGTTGCGGCTGTTATTGAAGAAAACGCAAGGGAAAAGTCCGTTCCTCTTTATAAAAGCGAAAGCAGTCAGATAACCTTACTTTCAACTGACATTGAAAAAACCGTTTTTAAATACGGAAATACGGAAATCACCCTGAATCTTACGGGGTTTCATCAGATAGAAAACGCAAAAACTGCTTTGACAGCACTTGAAAGCCTGCGCTGTAAAGGACTTTTGGACATATCCGATGAAAGCATTAAAAACGGCTTTAAGTCTGCTGTTAATCCTGCAAGACTTGAAGTAATCAGCAAAGAGCCTTTAGTTATTTTAGACGGTGCGCACAATCCAAACGGCATTAACGCACTGAAAAAGTCCCTTGATTACTACATTAAAGACAGCAAAAAAATCTGTATTATGGGAATGTTAAAGGACAAGGACAGTCTTTCTTCAATTAAGCTTTTGGAAAATACCTTTGAAGAAATAATTACCGTACCCATAAATAATCCTCGAAGCTTAACCGAAACGGAGCTGTCGGAAAAGTGTAAAGGTCATTTTAAGAAGGTTTCTCCTGTAAAGGACATTTATTCGGCATTTGATTATGCTTTTGAAAAAGCAAAAAAAGAGAACCTTTCTCTTATAATCTGCGGTTCTCTTTATCTTGCCGGAGAAATCCGACCTTATGCCCTAAAAAAAGTCAAATAAAATTAATTTACGACAAGTGAATAATACAAATTTTTCAGTCCATACTTATTATTATAAGTATGGACATTTTTTTATGAACAGGATGTATAAAATGGTAAAGACAGAATATAAGAACAACACTCTCACTGCATATTTATCGGGAGAAATCGACCACAACTGTGCAGGTTCAATACGAAGTCAAATTGACGGACAAGCCGAAAACCTGCACCCCGGCACACTTCTTCTTGATTTTTCCAAGGTAAGCTTTATGGACAGCTCGGGAATCGGTCTTATTATGGGAAGATACAGAACTATGGCGCTTTTAGGAGGAAATCTGAAGGTTGTAAATGTACCTGAAAGACTTCAGAGAATAATTAACCTTTCAGGAGTAGGCGCATTGGGGGTATTAAAATGAAAATAATAAATGAAATGAACTTAAGCTTTTTAAGCAAAAGCTCAAACGAAGGCTTTGCAAGAAGCGTGGTAGCGTCCTTTGTATTAAATCTTGACCCTACCATTAACGAGCTTGCCGACATTAAAACCGCTGTATCCGAGGCTGTAACAAACTGCATAGTTCACGGCTACAAAATGGAACACGGAGTAATTTACATAAACGGAAAAATCACTGATTCAAACAAGGTAATTATAAAAATTCGTGACAAGGGCTGCGGAATTGAAGATGTTGAAAAGGCAATGGAGCCTTTGTTCACCACCGCTCCGGAAGAAGAACGTGCAGGTCTCGGCTTTGCAGTAATGCAAAGCTTTATGGACAATGTGAAGGTAAGCTCCAAGCCCTTAAAGGGAACAACAGTGACAATGGAAAAAACAATAATTCCACGAACAAAATGAAAAATCAGAATATAGAAATAGAAAAAAATCTGGGACTTGTGCACGCCTGCTGCAAACGCTTTAAAAACAGGGGCATAGAATACGAGGATTTGTATTCCGCAGGGTGTTTAGGTCTTGTAAAGGCGGCAAAAAATTTTGACTTTCAAAGAAATGTTCAGTTTTCCACCTATGCCGTTCCTGTTATTTTAGGCGAAATAAAACAGCTTTTTCGTGAATCCGGTACGGTTAAGGTAAGCCGTAGCTTAAAGGAGCTTTCACTGAAAGCAAAAAAAATAAGCGATGAATATAAAAAAGAAACAGGCTGTGACATTTCCGTAAAGCTTCTGGCTGAAAAGCTTGATACAACCGTTGAAAAAACTATGGACGCCTTAAACTGCTGTCAATTTCCCCTGTCGCTTACAGGCGAATACGATGACGACAATTCTTCAGAGCTTGACATTCCCGTTGATTCAACAGAAGAAAAGCTGACGGAATCAATGTCTTTAAATCAGGCAATAGAACAGCTTGATGTAACGGACAAAAGCTTAATCACCCTGAGATACTACAAGCACAAAACACAGTCGCAAACTGCCCAAATGCTGGGAATGACTCAGGTGCAGGTCAGCAGACGGGAAAAGAAAATTCTTCTTTCAATCAGACAAAAACTTACAGTATAGATAATGCGGTTTCTTTACAGAATCAGCAAAACCTCCATTTTCTTGGAATCTCCTCAAAAGCCAAAGCAACAGCCGGCCCTTTGATTATTAAGAGGCCGGCTGTTGCTGTTTTAATCTTCAATTGTTACGGTTGCAAGGGCAATTTCACTGTACTGAGTAGAAATTATCTCTGTTTTTGAAACACGCGAATATACTCCCTTGAATTTGCTGTTATAAACAAAAAGTCCCGATAAATTGCTATACATTTCAAAGCCGGGATTTTCCTTTGCAAAATCAATATTGACAGTTTCCCGGGGCTTGCAAAACTCCTGTAGAATATAATCCCTGTCAACAGACTCCGCAATATGCTTTTTCCAATCCTCCTTACTTCCCTCAACTCCTGCAAAAACGCCCTTTGAGCCGTAGGAATCAACAGGCTTGATAATCCATTTGTCTTTGTTTTCAAGAACATCGTTTATGTCAAAAAGACTGCTGTTGTCTGTAAGGCGGTAAGTCTTTGGAAAATGCTCTTTTACAAAACGGCGTTCTTCCTCCGTTAAATACGAAAGATTGCTTTCAT
This sequence comes from uncultured bacterium, assembly GCA_945949625.1. GTDB lineage: Bacteria > Bacillota > Clostridia > Oscillospirales > Acutalibacteraceae > Ruminococcoides. The sequence continues at coordinate 10,946 of CAMFFI010000020.1, forward strand.
CAGAAAGCACGGCAAACAGCATCTTTGAATGTGCTATCTGAGTGCTTAAAGGTCCCACAAGGCAAACTGCGTGATTTTCCACAGCCTTTATAAAGTCGGGTATATCCTTAATATTCTTCATAATATCGCAGGTTACGGCTCGGCGGTATATTGCGTCTATCCTCATTCCCGATTTTGAATAAAGAGCCTTGTCCCTATAAACCAAATCCCTTATTTCGCATATTTCCGCATTAATTCCCGCACGCTGAAAAGCAAGTCTGAACTGTTCAAATTCAAAGGTTGTGCCTAAATCGAGAAAATCAACTATTGCAACATTTGGGTTATCTTTTTTATACTTATATCCCTCATAAACCTTCATAAACTCTTCAACAAAGCTGTCAAACAGCTCCATACTGCCAAGCTTGTGACGCTTTGCAAATTCATTGTAAGCATATGTCTTTTTTATTGCAATGTTAAGCTCCCTGTCCTCATTCATTGCGCTTGTTCCGTCGGTGTTTATTTCACAAAGCTTAAAATCACCTGTTTCTTCATTGAAAAAAACGTCAATCCTTGCAACAGGCAAAACAGCTTGAAGGTCGTACTCTGTTAAAATCAGTCTTTCAAGCGCTGAGTCAAACATAAATTTTTTCCTGAAACCTTCGTCACGTTTATATTGAATAATTGTTTTTACAAGAATATTATGGGTGTATTCTGCAATATATTTCAGGCGGTTTACCTGCTCCTTTGTAAAAAGCTTTGGAATACAAAGGGTTTTTACCACTCTGCCGTGGTATTTGGCAGTAGAATTGAGAATATACTCCGTCTGCTGTTTGTAGCTTTCTCTGCACTTTTCAAAATTGCTTTTTACTATGTT
>CAMFFI010000021.1 GCA_945949625.1 uncultured bacterium
CGAGTGCCTCGACACGCAATTCGGGCAGACAGATTGATGTTGCAAAACCCATTTTCGCCCGACCGGTTCACAGGTTTCACAGTAAAAAATTAAGGCAGTTCCACACACGAACTGCCTTGTTTTATGCTTTATTTTAAAATAAGCTCCTTTATTTTGTAAACGTCGCCGTCCATAACCTTGTAGTTACTTTTAAGCTCGCCCTCTATATCGGGAGAAATGCTCTGATGAATGTAGAGGCTGTCAATGCCGAAATCAGCGGCACCGGATATGTCGGAAATATAGTCGTTGCCAATCATTACAGACTCCTGTTTTTTAAGGCCGTATCTGTCAAATAAAATCTTGAAGTAATTTACATCGGGCTTTGAACATTCTTCATCGGAGCTGATAACAATGCCGTCAAAGTACTTTTCCAAATCAAGCATTTTAAGCTCGTTTGCAGTAAAGGAGCGCTGTGCATTGGAAAGCAGATATACATTCTTTCCCTTTGCTTTCAGGCTTTCAAGCAAATCGGTAACGCCGTCGTAAAGCTTAATATATACAGTGGAATAGCACCTGAATGCAGCGGCAATATTAAGCACCTCGGCTTTTGTTGCCTTAACTCCTTTTTCGTCAAAAAGCTTTTTAAACACCTTTTCGATTTTTATGTCGATAACCTTATAATCTCTGTGCTTTTTATGCACCTTGGCTTTTTCTTCTTCAACCAGGCGGCCGTATGCTTTGTTAATTTCTTCACCGGTATATACAGCTCCCTTGTAGCCGTAAAGAATAGCCATTTTGTCCCACAAATCCATATCCCATTCATTTGTATTAATATCAATTAAAGTTCCGTACAAATCAAAAATATAATTCTTATACATTTTAACACCTCGTAAATTTTGCTTTATAAAGCTGACCGTATGCTATGCGCGTGCGTCAAGGCTTTTTAAATAGCCTGTCTGCAAAAACCGCACAGATTATGTTACTTTTACAATTTTAGCATACTTTTTTACATAAATAAAGTGTTTGCGTTGAATTTATATATGTGATAAAATTAAAAAGGGTGATTTTATGACAAAAAAGGAAATCGCATTAAACGCTGTTCAGGCGCTTAAAAATGAATATCCCGAAGCTATATGCTCTTTGCAATACACCGACCCTTTACAGCTTTTAATAGCAACAAGACTTGCGGCACAATGTACCGACGCAAGAGTTAATATGGTAACTCCCGCACTTTTTGAAAGGTTTAAAACCGTAGATGATTTTGCCGGCTCAACGGCTGAGGAGGTTGCGGAATATATAAAAAGCTGCGGTCTTTACAAAACAAAGTCAAAGGATATTGTGGAAATGGCAAAGGCTATTAAAGAAAATTTCGGCGGCAAGGTTCCCGATAATCTGGAGGACTTAATCACATTACCGGGAATAGGCAGAAAAACGGCAAATCTGATTATGGGCGATATTTATAAGCAACCTGCGGTTGTTGTGGATACCCACTGCATACGCATAACAAGGAGGCTCGGTCTGCACGATTTAACCGACCAGAAAAAAATAGAATTTGCCTTGAAAAAATTGCTCCCTCCCCGGGAAAGCAACGATTTTTGCCACAGGCTTGTTCTTCACGGCAGAGCCGTATGCACTGCAAGAAGTCCCAAATGTGAAAACTGCTGTATGAGGGATTTTTGCAGGAAGAAAATTTAGTAAACACTTTTCCGTAATTGTTCGGCATTAGTATGAAAATAAGCATAATACCGTTATATAAACTCACAGCCGCAGAGAAAACCTCTGCGGCTGTTATGCTGTAAATTTTTAAGTTTTTAGGCAAAAGGATTATTTTTTCTTATGCTTGGCTTTTGTTGCTGATTCTGTATCAGGTGTTTTTCCCTCTGCCGCAAGAGCATTTTTTCTTCGGCAATACCTTCTGTAAAGGAAAATTGTCAGCACAAATGCCGCAAGTCCCATAAGAGAAATTATAAGTCCCGGAATAAATCCCTTAGGAATGTAGGAAAGCTTAATATTATGCTGACCTGGTGAAAGCTCAAAGGCAAGCATTGAACCGCCTACGGGAGTAATGTTTGTAAGCTGTCCGTCAACATAAGCGCTCCAGCCCTCTTCATAAGGAATGGATGTGTAGAAAAGTCCTCCGTCGCCTGCATTGATTGTACCCTCCATTGAAGAGCCTGTAAGTGAGGTTGTGGTCATATAATGCTGATTGAGCTTATTGTAGCCTTCCTCAAATACATCTTCATTGAACTTGGCAACATAAACCTGTGCCGAACCGGCTGCATTTGCTTTAAGGTCGCAGGAAACCGAAAGCGTGTCGCCTTTGCTGAACTGTCCTACGGACATAATATAGGGACGTCTTACATAATAGGACGTGCCGAGCTGGACGTTGTTTTGAAGAATATTTACGTTTTCACCGCCGCTTATCAGAACATAAGCAAAGTAATAGCCTGTGTCTTCAACGGTGTAATTCCATTGAAGGTGAGGTGTAATGCCTGAATCCTTACAGCTGAAGGAATAGTTGCCGTAAGAGGTTTTGTTTACGGGGAATTTCTCATAATCCGTATGGCTCTGTGTTGTAACCTGGAGAGGAGTATATACGTCCTTTGAAATACCAGTTGCAAGCTTAAAGAAAGAGTTTTGCTGGTCAATGGGATTATAGGTATCCTCAGCTTTTGTATAGCTCCAGTTTAGAAGGTCTTTATTTGTCATAAAGCCCATCGGAATATATTTGCTGTTTTTAAGGAGCTTTACGCTTCCGCTTGAGTAAACCTCGTTATATGAATAATGGTTTTTATAGTTTCCGTCACGTGCAATTAAATATTTAAGGTTTAAGAACAAGTCGGATACAGGGGAGCTTTCAGCATAGGTGTAGCGGTTACCGCTCTGCCAGCCCATAAGACCGAAGTTTTCCATAAATATTGTAGTGGTTTCGTTAGCCATTGAATTGAACATTGAAAGACCGTTGTAGTGGTTCAATGCACCGTCGTTAAGAGTCTGGGTAGTGGTCATTTCGGCTCTCCAGAGCTCTGTGGTGCTTTGCTCGCAGTTGTCCATATATTCAATTACGTTGGCTGTGTTTTTCTCACCTCTGGGGTAATCGATTGTGGTGGTAACGGTAGTGGTTTTTACACCGATATAGCCGGTTGCACAGGCTTCTGCAGTAACAATCAGTATCAAAAGAATTGACATTACCCTTTTTGGTATGATTTTCTTTGTGTAAAGGAAAAGTACGGCAACAATTATTGCGGCAAGAACCGAAGTGCCTATAATTGAGTAAATTTCAATATGCGGAACGCCTATGGCAAGCAGAATAATTATTGCTGTTCCCAATGCGCCTATAATAATATCCAGATAATTTGCAAAATCAATTATCATAAAGGCTCGGAACGCCATTACAATAAGAACAAAGCTGAACAAATAGCTGAAACGGTACGGAATCATATTTGTAAAGTGGAAACCGTGCCAGATATAGTCAAGCTGACGGATTACAAAGCTTAACGTAAAGAAAATAAGAAGTCCTGCGTCAAACAGCTTTTCCTTAAGCTTAATCTTTTTTGATGAAAGAAATACAACAGCAAGCACAATGCAAACAGTACCGCAGGCAATATTGGGCGCTCTGTCAGCCTCTTTTGTATTAGGCATAATAAAGGAAATGCTGTTTACTATAACCTTTCTAACAGCGTCAAGCGTACCCATAAAGTCAGCAGGAGTTCCCAGATTTATTGCATACTGAGCAGGGAAGGTGCTGGAGGAAGCGTGGGTTGACTGCAAGCCGAAAAATGCAGGCAGTATTAAAAACGCAGTAAGCGCCAGCGCAGTTGCAGAAAAGCCGGCCATTTTTCCAAGGCTGATAAAGAAATTTTTAAAGCCTTTCCATTTGCAAAGGCTGTATCCGATATAAATAAGCGCAACGAAAATACAGGTAAACAGACCGATGTAGTAGTTTGCAAGCACCGAAAGAGCAAGTGAAATTACATAAAGCCTGAATTTTCCTTCTCTTAAAAGCGCAACCGTACCCATTGCAACCAAAGGTGTCAAAGCAACAGTATCAAGCCATATGGTGTTCCAGTAATATCCCATAAAGAATGAGCAAAGCGCAAAGCAAACCGAGAACATTACAAGGGAATAGTCGTTCTTTTTAAAGGTGTATCTTAAAAATAATGCCATAAACATTCCGGCAAGGGCGATTTTTACTACAACGCTGAAGGCTAAAAATTCATCAAGCCATGAGCCGGGAACAAATACGGATAAAAAGTTCATTGGACTTGCAAGATAGTAAGAGGCAAGCGCAAAGTAGTTTGTTCCTCCGCCCACAGACCAAGTGTAAAACAGCGAATCGCCGGTTTTCAACTTTTCCTGGAAATCTGCCAGAAAGGGAAAGTACTGGTGCCACAGGTCGGTAACAAGTATCTGCTTGTCCCCGAAGGGAGAAACACCCATTGCCGCAAAAGCAACGGTCATAATAACAAAGGGAACTAAAAAGGAAAGCAATATATATCTGTTTTTATATAAAAAACCTTTAAAGCCCTTTGCCTCTTCCCACTGTTGTTTTCGGGAAGTTTCTGCTAATGTAGCTGTTGACATAAAAGTTTTACCTCCAAAATTTTCACGTTTACACAATAATGCAATTATATTCTAACACGAAAAATCGGTAAGGTAAATAATAATTTTTAAAAAAATCTAAAAAAAATAGACTTTTGACTGATTATTTGATATAATTATCTAAATATTTATTTTTAAGGTGATTTTATGACTACTATTGACATAGTTGTCCCTTGCTATAACGAAGAGGAAGGGCTTGAGCATTTTGTTCTGGAAACAAACAAGGTTATTGATACTTTGCCCGAGTACTCTTTTCGGTATATACTTGTAAACGACGGAAGCCGTGACAAAACATATCTTGTTATGAAAAAGCTTGCGCAACAGTTTGACAATGTTAAGTATATTTCCTTTTCAAGAAATTTCGGAAAAGAAGCGGCCATGTATGCAGGTATGCAGCACAGCACAGCCGATTACGTTATTGTTATGGACGCAGATTTGCAGCATCCGCCGGCAGTTTTTCCCCAGCTTATTGACGCTGTTGTAAATGAAGGCTATGACTGCTGTGCTACAAAGCGTGACGAGCGCGAGGGCGAGAGTGCTTTCAGAGGACTTTTTTCAAAGCTTTTCTTCAAGCTTTCCAATAAGCTTACCGATGTTTCTATGCCCTACGGCGCAATGGATTACCGAATTATGAGCCGTCAGATGGTGGATTCAATTATGGAGCTCAGCGAGGTTCAGCGTTTTTCAAAGGGTATTTTCTCCTGGGTCGGCTTTAATACAAAATGGATTTCCTTTAAAACGGTGGAACGTCAGCTTGGCAAAACCACCTGGAAGTTTTCAAGCCTTTTTAAATATGCCATTGACGGTATTGCCTGCTTTTCCGTTGCTCCGCTGAGATTTATTGCCTTAATGGGCGCAATCATCAGCGGCGGCGCTTTAATTTATATTCTTATAACTCTTATACAAACACTGATTTTCGGAATTAATACACCGGGTTATGTAACGCTGTTGTGTGCAACGCTGTTTTTAGGCGGAATAATGGAATTTTCCATAGGAATTTTAGGTGAATACATAGGAAGAATTTATATGGAAACAAAGGACCGGCCTATTTATATTATTCACCACACAAATCTTGATGATGAAGAAAAGGGCGATGAATAAATTATGGGGAACTTTATAAAACAGTTTTTCGACATTAAATTCTGGAAATTTATAATGGTAGGCATACTGAATACAATAGTCGGTATGGGACTGCAGTTTTTGCTGTTTAATCTGTTCGGCTTGGACGAATGGGTTTCATCAATTATAGGCTATGTTCTGGGCAGTATTTTAAGCTACTTCCTCAACAAGTATTTTACTTTCAAAAACAAGGAAAAAGGTTGGAAACCTGTTGTTAAATTTGCGCTTAATATTGCCGTTTGCTACGGACTTGCCTACGGAATTGCAATTCCTCTTACAAAATGGATTTGCGTTGCAAATTCATTTACAATGTTCGGCTGGACTGTGGACAAATTTGCAGGCAACGTATCAATGCTTGTTGGCTCCTGCCTGTTTGTAGCATTTAACTACATCGGTCAGCGTTTCTTTGCTTTTAAAGAGAAAAAAACAGAAAAATAACTAAACAGCATTATATTATCCTGCCTTTTACGGCGGGATTTTTTCTTTGCATTTAATGCTAATGCTAAAATCCAACTAAAAGCTTTAACATCAGTTAAGCAAAAATTCCAATAACCGGGTTGCATTATCCAAGGCGACAGCTTTCTGCTGTGAATAAAAAGTTTATAAAAAAGGAAAAAATGCGCTTATAAAAAGAACGGACAGCTACAAATGGTATGACTATATTTTCAACATACGCCTCCGTGAAAGATACATAGAGATTAAAATTCCGCAGAGCTTCGGCGGAAATGTTATACTTAACACAGGCAACGGAAAAATTGATGTAAGCTTTGAAAATTAAAGACGCAGAAATTTATTGCCGGCAGAAGTGACAGCCCTTGCGTTTGTCCTTTTATGCAGGAAAACACTTCAGAATTATTGGTAGGGCGGGATGTTTCTGCCCCTCATAGGGGGATAGACGGGGTATGGGCGACTGCCGTACCCACATCCCACCGTAACATTAGTTAAAAACGGTGGAATATGATACGGCGGCTTGTGGGCAAGCCGCCCTACGATGTTACAGAAATGTTTTATCTATTATTGCGGACAGCCGCAAGAGCTGTCCTGCTGTATAAAATATAAATTGATTTGGAGAACAGAAGATTTTTTAAATGTTGCCTAATATCAAATTAAAGCTGAATAATACTGGAAATTTACAGAAAAAAGTGTTATAATTAAAAGCTGTAAACTCACACGGATACCGACCGTATGAATTTGGGAGTGAGAGAAATGTCGGATTTATGGAAAAATTTCAGGAAAATCGAGCCTTATGTTCCCGGCGAACAGCCTCAGTTTTCAGATAAAATAAAGCTTAATACAAACGAAAATCCGTATCCTCCGTCGCCTGCGGTCAAAAAAGTAATTGACGGCTTCTGTACGGACGATTTAAAGCTTTATCCTGACCCTGACGTATCGGAGCTTAACGGGGCAATAGCCGATTATTACGGTGTTGACAAGTCCAAGGTTTTTTCGGGTGTAGGCTCTGACGATGTGCTTGCAATGTGCTTTATGGCATTTTTCAATTCGGGCAAGCCTGTGCTTTTCCCCGACATTACATATTCCTTCTATCCTGTATGGGCAAACCTTTTTAATATTAAGTACGAAACCAAAAGGCTTGATGACAATTTCCGAATTGTCAAGGAGGATTATTTCTGTGAAAACGGCGGAATAGTTTTCCCCAATCCAAACGCTCCAACGGGAGTTGAGCTTCCCTTAGATGAGGTTGAAGAAATAATCAGCCGTAACAGAAACAGCGTTGTAATCGTTGACGAGGCTTATGTTGACTTCGGCGGAAAATCCGCCTTGCCCCTTGTTGATAAATACGAAAATCTTGTAGTGGTTCAGACCTTTTCAAAGTCCCGTTCCCTTGCAGGCTTGCGTATAGGCTTTGCTGTTGCAAACGAAGGACTTATTTCCGTTCTTAATGCTGTGAGAAATTCCTTTAATTCCTACACAATGAACAGCATTACCATAAAAGCGGGAGCCGCCGCTGTTAAGGACGACGCTTATTTTAAGGAAACCGTTGAAAAAATTATTAACACAAGAGAAAAAACAAAAACGGCTTTAAAAAAGCTGGGCTTTGAATTTCAGGATTCAAAAAGCAACTTTATTTTTGCAAAGCACAAAACCGTTAAGGCTGAGGATATATTCAATGCGCTGAGAGAAAAGCATATTTTTGTAAGATATTTCAATCAGCCGAGAATTGACAATTATTTGCGAATAACCGTGGGAACAGATGAAGAAATGCAGATTTTTATAGATTTTCTTAAGAATTATCTGAAGGATAAATGCTGAAAGGAGAACATATGAGAACAGTTAAGCTTACTAAGGAAACAATTTCTAATATACTTGAGGGTATGTTAAAAAGAAGTCCCAACAGCTACGGCGAGTATGAAAAAACCGTTGCCGATATTCTTGCAAAGGTTAAGGAGCAGGGGGACAAGGCTCTTTTTGAATTTACAAAGAAATTTGATAAATTCGATTTAAACGAAAGCAATATAAAGGTAACCGAGGAAGAGGTTCAGGAGGCGTACAGTGCTGTTGACAAGGACTTGCTTGAGGTTATAGGCAAATCAAAGGAAAATATCCGCAGTTATCACCAAAGACAGCTCCAGAACAGCTGGTTTACAAGTCAGGATAACGGCGTAATGCTGGGACAAAAGGTTACTCCTCTTGAAAAGGTGGGCGTTTATGTTCCGGGCGGAAAAGCCGCTTATCCCTCATCGGTACTGATGAATATTATGCCTGCAAAGGTTGCCGGCGTTGATAAAATTATTATGACAACACCCTGCAACAGCGAAGGTAAGGTGAATCCTGCTGTGCTTGTTGCGGCTAAAGAGGCAGGCGCCGACGAAATTTACAAAATCGGCGGAGCTCAGGCAATAGGCGCTCTTGCATACGGAACACAGTCTGTTCCCAAGGTGGATAAAATCGTTGGCCCCGGAAATATTTATGTTGCTCTGGCAAAAAAGGCTGTTTACGGTCACGTTAATATTGACTCAATTGCAGGCCCCAGCGAAATTTTAATAATTGCCGACGAAACTGCAAATCCACGCTATGTTGCGGCTGATTTGCTTTCACAGGCTGAACACGACGAGCTTGCCTCCGCTATTTTAATCACTACAAGCGAAGAGCTTGCAAAAAATGTAAGCAAAGAGGTAGATGAGTTTGTAAAGGTTCTTTCAAGAAAGGACATTATTCAGAAATCTCTTGATAATTTCGGATATATTCTTGTTGCGTCGGATTTGGATGAAGCAATAGAAACAGCAAACGCAATTGCCTCCGAGCATCTTGAAATCGTTACAAAGGACCCATTCTGTGTTATGACGAAAATCCGCAACGCAGGAGCAATATTCATCGGCGAAAACAGCTGTGAATCCTTGGGAGATTACTTTGCAGGACCTAACCACGTTCTTCCTACAAACGGAACAGCCAAGTTCTTCTCACCCTTAAGCGTTGACGATTTTATTAAAAAATCAAGCATTATCTATTATTCAAGAGAAGCTCTTGAGCCGGTTCACAATGATGTTATAAAATTTGCAAAGGCAGAGCATTTAACAGCTCACGCAAATGCAATTGAAGTCAGATTTGAAGAAGACAAAAATTAATCAACGCAGTCATAAAGTAATTTAATATGCAGGGACGGCTTTTGCGGCTGTTTCTGCTATCCAATCCACAAAGGTACGGGAATAAAATGAGTATTTTATCTGATTTTCATTTACACACGCGCTTTTCCGGCGACAGTACGGAGGAGCCTGAAAATGTTATAAATCGGGCAATAGATTTAGGACTTTCAAGCGTCTGCTTTACAGACCATCAGGATTTTGATTATGACTTTGATGATTTGTGCTTTGACCTTGATGCTGAGTCTTATTTTGCCTGTATGAGAGAGCTTAAGGAAAAATACAGGGGACAAATTAAAGTGTTAATCGGCGTTGAAACAGGCATTGAGCCTTATCTTGCCCAAAGGCTGAACACCTTTGTTAATGAAAATCCCTATGATTTTGTAATAGGCTCGTCGCATATTGTGCACAGACAGGACCCGTATTTTCCCCGGTATTTTCAGGGAAGAACCGATAAAGAGGCATTTGAGGAGTATTTTCAGTCTATACTTGAAAATCTTAAGGTTTACGATAATTTTGACGTTTACGGACACCTTGATTATGTTGTGCGTTACTGTAAAAACAAAGATAAAAACTATTCCTATTCTGCCTTTAAGGATTATATCGATGAAATTTTAAAGAAGATAATTGCTATGGGAAAGGGTATTGAAATTAATTCTGCACCTTATAAGTACGGACTTGAAAATCCAAATCCCGTTCCCGAGGCTGTTAAAAGATACAGGGAATTGGGCGGAGAAATTATAACCGTAGGCTCCGACGCTCATCAGTGCAGATATGTTGCGTCAGGCTTTGACAGAATTTGTGAAATTCTGAAAAGCTCCGGCTTTAAGTATTATACGGTTTTTGAAAACAGAAAACCGACCTTTGTTTCCCTTGATAAATAAGAAGAGGTGATATTGTGACAGAAAGAAAAGCGCATTTAACAAGAACAACCAATGAGACCGATATTTTTGTAAGCATTAATCTTGACGGCAGCGGTAAGGCTGATGTCAGCACGGGAGTGGGATTTTTTGACCATATGCTCCAAGGCTTTGCAAAGCACGGACTTTTTGATTTGCAGGTAAGCGTAAAGGGCGACCTTAATGTTGACGACCACCACACTATTGAGGATACGGGCATAGTATTAGGTAAGGCTATCCTTAAAGCCATAGGCGATAAAAAGGGCATTAAGCGCTACGGAAGCTGTATTCTGCCAATGGACGAAACACTTGTGCTTTGTGCGGTTGACTTGTCGGGACGTCCTTATTACTGCTCGGATTTAAAATTTACCTTCGATAAAATCGGCGATATGAACACGAATATGATTAAGGAATTTTTCTATGCCGTTTCCTATTCCGCAGAAATGAACCTGCACTTTAAACAGCTTTCGGGCGATAATGACCACCATATTGCAGAAGCCGCCTTTAAGGCCTTTGCAAAGGCGCTTGACGGCGCAACGGTTATTGACCCCAGAATTACTGACGTGCTTTCCACAAAGGGAACTATTTGAGTGTTGATTTTTGATTTTGTAAACAGCAGATGAAAAGGCGAAGAGGTTTATTTGAAAAAATGAACCCAAATTAGTCTCAAAATGCCTTAATATTTTTTACAGAATGAAGAAAACCGCACCGGAAATGCTCTGAAAATGGCTTTCCAATGCGGTTTTTGCTATGGAGCTGATAACCGGATTTGAACCGGTGACCTCATCCTTACCAAACAGATATTTATATTTTTGTAATTTTTAATAAACCCTTATAAATGGCTTTATAATGCGGTTTTTGCGGCTTTTACTTTTTGTAATTAAAGGTGTGGTTTTGCTGTCTTTTGTAGAAATAAACGCCAAATAAACAGCAAATAAACAGCAAATAAACGCCAAAAATTAAAGCAAAAAAGGGGAGGGGGGTTACACGTGCGAGGCGTGTAATATTTCAATCTTGCCCCCTCGGTCTTTCGTTCTGATAAATGCGTTTTCTATTAGGGGGGGAGTGCCGTAAATCCGCTGCAACATTTAAAATTATGTTTTAGATGTATAAATTCCGACAAATTTAAGCAAAAAGTTTTAAAAAAATCTCGTTTTTGGCATTATGCGAAAAAAAGGAACACAACAACAGTCTATATTACACATTGATTTTCCTAAAAGTGGGGGGCATTACTAAATATAAAAAGATTAATTAATTTAAAACAAAAACACACCGACATTTTCCGACATTTTACAATATTATTCTACGCTGAAAAGAAAAAGGCAAGCTCATATTTCAGAGCTTGTCTTGTATTGTCTTAGGTTATCGGTAGGGCGGTGTATCTTACATCTCAGGTACCTACTATTTGCTTTTGATTAGCGTTGTAGGTGTGTCGGTAACCATTTCCGACCTCAACAACCTATTATAGAC
>CAMFFI010000022.1 GCA_945949625.1 uncultured bacterium
GCAGATATTTAAGGAATTAGTACCCACAAATGAATATTCGGCTGTTGCGTTAGGCTTTTTTGACGGAATACACAAGGGGCACAAGGCTGTAATTGAAAAAGCAGTTAAATCAAAGTCGGAAGGATTAGCGCCTACGCTTTACACGTTTTTGCAAAGTCCTCACGGAATTCTAATGGGAAAAGCACCGGAAATGCTGGAAAACTCTCTCCATAAAGAAAACACCCTTGAAAAGCTGGGTGTAGAAAAGCTGTATTACTCTGATTTTAACAGCGTAAAGGAGTTATCCCCAAGGGATTTCGTAGAAAAAATACTTTTTCAAAAGCTAAATGCAAAAAAGGTTTTCTGCGGATTTAACTATCATTTCGGCAAAGGCGGCAAAGGCGGCGGAGAAATGCTTGTTTCTTTGTGCAGAGAATTTAATATTCAGGCGGAGGTCGTTGCTCCTGTTGTTATTGACGGAGAGGTTGTATCCTCCACAAAAATAAGAAGTCTTTTAAAAGAAGGCAACATAAAACAGGCAAATAAGCTTTTAGGATATGATTTCGGCATAAAAACAGAAATTGTCCACGGCAATCATATAGGCAAGGGCTTGGGCTTTCCCACAATAAATCAGCCTTCAGAGCCGGGGATAATTCTCCCTAAGTTCGGAGTTTATGCGTCTGTTGTAAACATCGGCGGCAAAAAATACTGCGGTGTTACAAACGTAGGTGTTAAGCCTACGGTGGGAGAATACAAGCCTCTTTATGAAACCTGGATGCCGCTTTATAGCGGTGATGACATTTACGGCAAAACCGTTTCGGTATATCTTAAGGAATTTATCCGTCCCGAAAGAAAATTTGAAAATCTTGAGGAGCTGAAAAAAACCGTACTTAAAAACGGCGAACAAGCTCTGAAAATTATCAGACAGCTTTAAAGGTCTGTCAAAAAAACAATATTAAAAATGAATAAAGATTTTTATGTAACAAAATAAGGGTGAATACTCCATAGCAAACACCCTTATTTTTTGTATTTTGGGAATGATATGACATAAAATATTCCATATATGGTTAAAAGTTCTAAACAATAATTGTTTAGAAGGGGTTACTGTGCTATAATATAGAAATCGGTAGTTAATTATATAAAATCTTTATACAATCTTAATGTATAAAATAATAATTTTATACCGTCTTTAATACATAAGTCATAAAATGAAATAATAATAGGGAATTACAGAGGAAAAGTATGATTAAGCTTATACACAAAAATAAACAGATTACGTCCTTTCAATTGATCATATTCGGATTTATGGCAGTAATACTTTTAGGCTCACTGCTGTTAATGCTGCCTGTTTCTTCAAGAAGCGGTGAGGTGACGCCTTTTTTCCAGTCGCTGTTTACCTCAACGTCGGCGGTTTGTGTTACGGGACTTATTGTATTTGATACGGCAACCCATTGGTCGCTGTTCGGGCAGTTTATTATAATGCTTTTAATTCAGATAGGCGGAATGGGTGTTGTTACGGTAGCGGCGTCCTTTGCGCTTATTTCGGGAAAGAAAATCTCTCTAATGCAGAGGAGTACTATGCAGGAGGCAATTTCTGCGCCGAAGGTAGGGGGAATTGTCAGGCTGACAGGCTTTATAGTCAAGCTTACTATTCTGATAGAGCTTATCGGCGCTTTAATAATGATGCCTGTATTTATAAGTGATTTCGGATTAAAAGGAATATGGATGGCGATTTTCCATTCTGTTTCTGCCTTTTGTAATGCAGGCTTTGACTTAATGGGAACAAAGTCGCCTTTTTCATCACTTACGGGCTATTCCTCACAGCCTGTTATCAACATTACAATAATGCTACTGATTATTGTGGGCGGCATAGGCTTTTTAACCTGGGAGGATATTAAGGAAAACGGAATTCATATAAAAAAATACCGTATGCAAAGCAAGGTTATTCTTTCGGTATCGGTAATTCTTATTACCCTTCCCGCAATATATTTTTATTTTTGCGAGTTTGCAAATCTTCCTCAGGGCGAAAGAATTTTAAATTCTCTTTTTCAAGCCGTAACGCCCAGAACAGCCGGCTTTAATACGGCGGATTTAAGCAAAATGAGCGGAGCAGGTCAGGCTGTTATAATTATTCTTATGCTTATAGGCGGATCGCCCGGCTCAACGGCAGGCGGTATGAAAACAACTACAATTGCTGTGCTTTTTGCGACAGCATTTTCCGTATTCAGAAGAAAAGAAAGTCCTCATTATTTCGGCAGAAGAATTGCAGATGACGCAATTAAAAGCGCCGTTACTATTCTGATGATGTATGTTACTTTATTTTTGTCAGGAGGCTTGGCTATAAGCATTATTGAAGGTCTGCCTCTGTCGGAATGTCTTTTTGAAACAGCCTCCGCCATAGGAACGGTTGGATTGTCGCTGGGTTTAACACCACAGCTTTGTGTAATTTCACAATTAATTTTGATAATACTTATGTTCTTGGGAAGAGTGGGCGGACTTACACTGATATTTGCGGCTATTTCAGGCTTAAGAAAAACAAACTCAAAACTTCCTCAGGAAAAAATCACGGTAGGATAAAGGAGTATAATTATGAAATCAGTTTTACTAATCGGTCTTGGCAGATTCGGCAGACACGTTGCAATGCACCTTAACCAGCTTAATCATCAGATTATGGCTGTTGACCATAACGAAGAAAGAGTAAACAAAATTCTGCCCTTTGTAACAAACGCTCAAATCGGCGACAGTACAAACGAGGAGTTTATGGAATCTCTGGGTGTACGAAACTTTGACGTATGCTTTGTTGCAATCGGAAACAATTTTCAGAGCTCGCTGGAAACCACCTCTCTTTTAAAGGAGCTTGGAGCACAGTTTGTTGTTGCAAGAGCCGCAAGAGACGTTCAGGAAAAGTTCCTGCTGAGAAACGGTGCCGACGAGGTTGTATATCCAGAAAAACAGCTTGCTAAATGGGCGGCAATACGATATACCTCCGACCATATTATGGATTACATTGAGCTTGACGGAGATTATGCTATCTTTGAGGTTGCAGTACCAAAAAGCTGGCTGGACAAAACCGTAGGACAAATTGATATACGCAAAAAGTACAACATCAACATAATGGCTGTAAAATCCGATGGCAAAATGAACCTTGCGGTTACACCCGACACTGTTCTGACCAATGATAAAACACTTCTTGTACTGGGAACCTATAAGGATATTCAAAAGTTTTTTCATATTTAAAAGCCGTAATCTTATCTGAAAGAGATGTGCAAAATGAAAGAGGCAGTTATTGCTGTTTGTGTGACGGTGTTGCTGATTTTGGGATATTTCCTTATGAAAGGCTTTGACCGGTTTCTCGACAAAAACTGCAAAACAGAAAAAGGTGAAAACAATGCCGCAGAGCCGGACTGTGTTATAATCGACTGTAATATGCCTGATGACGAAATAATGAAGGAAATACGCAGATTCAGAAAAAGCCACAAGGACGCAAAAATTATTCTTTCCGAAGACGCCGATACATAGCTGAAAACAGATAAATTTGTCTGTAAAAGTAGATTATTAAAAATTTTTGTGATAAAATATTTTACTGAAAACAGTCGGGACGGTGGCACAGATGGAATTACAGAAAACAAAGCAAGATAAAGAGGAGCATATTCTTGTCTGCCTTTCTTCAGCGCCGTCAAACGAAAAAATTATTCAGACCGCCTCTAAAATGGCTAAGGCTTTCAACGGTTCCTTTACCGCACTTTATGTTCAGACGCCGGATTTTGATAAAATCAGCGATGATGACAAACAAAGACTGCAAAACCATATTCGCACCGCAAAAAAACTGGGTGCAGAAATTGCCACATCATACGGTGATGACGTTTCCTATCAAATTGCAGAATTTGCCCGTATTTCCGGCGTTACAAAAATAGTTATCGGAAGAAGCAACATAGCGCGCCGTCATTTTTGGAGCAAGCCTGCGCTTACCGAAAAGCTTACGACTATTGCTCCCAATCTGGATATATATATTATTCCCGATTCAAGCTCGGAAAATCAATACAGAAAAACAAAAATGGCTTTTACAAAGGATTTATTGCCTTCTGCTTTGGATTTGCTGAAAACCCTGATTATTCTTGCCGCCGCTACCTGCATCGGTATTGCTTTTTGGAAGCTGAACTTTACCGAAGCAAATATTATAACGGTGTATATTCTGGGAGTTTTGCTAACCTCTCTTTTTACAAAAAGCCACATATGCAGTGTGGTAAGCTCGCTTATAAGCGTTCTTGTTTTCAACTTTTTATTTACCGAGCCAAGACTTACCTTTCACGCTTATGACCCGGGATACCCCGTTACCTTTGCAATTATGCTGATTGCCTCTCTTATTACGGGTACGCTTGCAAGCAGGCTGAAAAATCACGCTAAGCTTTCGGCTCAGTCTGCTTTTCGCACAAATGTTCTGTTTGAAACAAACCGGCTTTTGCAAAAGGCGCAGGACGATTATGAGATTATAAATATCACCGCCAACCAATTACTGAAACTGCTTGAGCGGGACATAATTGTTTATACCGAAAAAAACGGAATGTTAAGCAAGGGTTATTTGTTCAACTCCTCAATGGAAAGAGACAGTGACATACTCCTTTCTTCCAAAGAAAAAGCCGTTGCTGAATGGGTATTTAAAAATAAAAAACGAGCCGGTGCCACATCTGACATTTATCAGGACGCAAAATGTCTTTACCTTGCCATTCGTATAAACGGCAGGGTTTTTGGTGTTGTAGGCATTTATATTAACGGAAAGCCACTGGATTCCTTTGAAAGCAGCGTTCTGCTTTCCATTCTCGGTGAATGTGCCTTGGCAATTGAAAACATACGCAACGCAAAGGAAAAAGAAGAGGCGGCTGTGCTTGCAAAAAACGAACAGCTAAGGGCAAATCTTTTGAGAACTATTTCCCACGATTTGCGCACTCCGCTTACTTCAATATCCGGCAACGCAGGATATCTTCTGTCCGATTACGAAAAAATCGACGATGAAACGAGAGTTCGTATATTTACCGACATTTATGATGATTCAATGTGGCTTATAAATCTTGTGGAAAACCTGCTTTCGGTTACTCGGATTGAACAGGGAAAAATGAATCTTAACACCTCTGCTCAGCTTGTTGAAGAGATAATTGCAGAAGCGTTGCAGCACATAAACCGAAAAAGTGCCGAGCATAATATTTCGGTAAACATAAAAGACGAGCTTTTACTTGCAAAAATGGACGCAAAGCTGATTATACAGGTTATTATTAACATAACGGATAACGCAATTAAATATACTCCGTGCGGCTCGAATATTACAATTACCGCAGAAAAAAAGGACAATATGGCATACATAAATATTGCCGATGACGGTCCGGGAATTTCAGATGATGAAAAATCACATATTTTTGAAATGTTCTTTACCGGAGAAAATAAAATTGCCGACAGCCGCCGCAGTATGGGGCTGGGGCTTTTCCTTTGCAAGTCCATAATAAACGCTCACGGCGGTGAAATCACCCTTACCGATAATATGCCTCACGGCTGTATTTTTACATTTACATTGCCATTAGGAGAAGTTAAAATACATGAATAAAACCATGATACTGGTAGTTGAAGACGACGCACCTGTATGCAATCTTATTACTACCACCCTTAAAACTCACGACTATAAATATCTTGTTGCCCACAACGGAGAAAGTGCCATTATGGAGGCTTCTTCCCACAATCCCGACATTATTTTGCTGGATTTGGGACTTCCCGACATTGACGGTGTAGAGGTAATAAAGAAAATTCGCACCTGGTCAGACACTCCCATCATCGTTATAAGCGCAAGAAGTGAGGACAGCGACAAAATAGAGGCTCTGGACTGCGGTGCAGACGATTATCTTACAAAGCCCTTTTCAATTGAGGAGCTTCTTGCAAGGCTGAGAGTTACTCAAAGACGTCTTGCGGCAATTCAGGGAGAAATGCAAAAAAGTCAGGCGGTTTTTACAAACGGAAATCTTAAAATTGATTATGCGGCAGGCTGTGCATATCTGGGAGAAGCTCCTCTGCACCTTACGCCGATTGAGTACAAACTGCTGTGTTTAATGTCTAAAAACGTAGGCAAGGTGCTTACTCATACATATATCACTCAAAAAATCTGGGGCAGCAGCTGGGACACCGATATTGCCTCTCTCAGGGTATTTATGGCTACACTACGCAAGAAAATTGAGTCACAGCCGAATTCGCCTCAGTACATACAAACCCACATCGGCGTTGGTTATCGTATGATGAAAGTAGAATAACAGCCGGTGGGCTGATTTATCCGTGCAGACAGCGTCATATAAAAATAAACTTATCTGCCCGTATCCTTACAAACTGTTTTTTTAAACTTCAAAAAGCCGGTGGGCTGTTTTATCCGTGCAGACAGCGCCATATAAAAATAAACATCCCTGTTTTTTCGCAGAGATGTTTTTTGTTGAGTTTTTTAATTTTGCTTTTCTACAATTTTGTATTCATCATACAGCTGAAAATAATGACAGTTTTCAATGCTTTGCCGCATAAAGCGCTCCATTTCGTCCTCATCTAAGTTTATCTGACAGTAATAACAGTCATATTCGTCATCATACGCATAGTGAGAGCAAAACTCACAGCTTGTTTTTTCCTTCATAAACTCATTCCTTAAAATTCATATTTATCATACATATCAGGCGTATAATTTTCCACAGCATTAAAAACCTCTTCGCTTGTATTACAAAGGCTGAAAAGCTTAAGGCAGGCTTCTGTCATAAATCTTTCATCTATGGCTTTTTTAAGCATTTTAATCATAGTGTCGAAGTAGCCGTTAATATTGTAAATTATAATCGGCTTTTCGTGCTGATAAAGCTGTTTTAGGGTTATTGTTTCAAAGAACTCGTCATATGTTCCGATACTGCCGGGCAAAACTATAAATGCTTCGGAATTATCCTCCATATATTTTTTCCTTTCGTGCATAGTTTTTGTGAAAACAAGCTCTGTGCAATTATCCGAAAGCACATCTCTTTTCTTAAAAAATTCAGGCACAACTCCGATAATTGTTTTTCCGTTTGCTTTTGCCGCACCTCTGGAAACTGCTCCCATTACGCCGTATTTTCCGGCGCCGAAAACAAGTCCGTAGCCTTTTTTTACAAGCTCCTCGCCGAAAAGCTCGCTTTTCTCTATATAAATTCTGTCTATCTGTTCACTTGATGAGCCAAAAACGCAAAGGTTCATAGTCTTTTCTCCTTTTTGAGATTATTTTTTTATATAGTTATTCCATTGAAATATTATAGAATAAAGTGTATATTATGAATTATAAACTTTAGTTTTTAATGTGTCAATTATAATATTTATGATTATTCTGTTTAATGTTACGGCGGCTTGTAGGCAAGCCGCCCTACGATGTTAAAGAAATGTTTTATCTATTTTTGCGGACAGCCGCAAGGGCTGTTCCTGCTGATTGAAAAATTAAGGAAAGGGGTAAATAATGGAACAAACAAAAAGTAAAACAAACGCAGACTCTGTTATGCAAAAGTCCGTAACAAGACTTGCTGTTCCTATTTTTATACAATGCCTTTTAAGTATGTGCTTAGGCTATGTGGATACAATAATGCTTTCCAATTATTCGGACACAGCCGTAGGTGCGGTTGGAAATGCAAACCAGGTGCTGGGATTTTTGACTCTTGCTTTTTCAATAATAAGCTCTGCAACGGGAATTATGGCTTCTCAGTATTTAGGTGCAGGAAGGAAAAAGGAAATAAGCGTCGTTTACACTGTTTCAGTTGCTTTTAATCTACTGCTCAGCGTTGTTATCAGCACAGTTGTTTTTGTGTTCAGCGGAGGACTTCTTACGGTTATGAATGTTCCCGGCGAAATGTTTGAAAACGCAAATACATATATGCAGCTTGTGGGTGGATTTATTTTTACGCAGGCTATTTTCGATGCTTTCGATCAGATTTTCAGAAGTAACGGAAAAACAACAGTCGGTATGCTTTTAGCCTTTGCTATGAACATTATTAATATTGCCGGAAACTTCTGTTTTCTTTACGGACCGCTTAAATACTTGAATTTAGGCGTTACAGGCGTTGCAATTTCAACCTCTGTAAGCCGTGTGGTTGTGGTTATTATTGCAATTATTTACTTTAAAATTGCAATTGACGGTGAAATTTCCTTTAAATATTTAAAGCCCTTTCCCTTTGACGTGCTTAAAAAGCTCCTGCGCCTCGGAATACCTACGGCAGGAGAAAACATCTCTTATAACTTTTCACAGATTATTATTTCCATAGTTGTTAATACCCTGGGCACAATTGCAATAAACACAAGAATATATGCAACTATGTTATGCAATTTTTCGTATATGTATGCATTGTCAATGGCTTTGGCTACACAAATTCTTGTGGGGCACAGCGTTGGTGCAGGCGATTACGACTACGCCTACAAGCGTGTATTTAAAACAATGAAAACCGCAATCGTTGTATCGGCGGTAATTGCAACACTTAACTGGCTTTTAAGTCCCTATACCTTCAGCTTGTTTGTTTACAACAGTCCCAACAGCGCCGAAATTATATCCTTAGGCAGTCAGATTATGCTCATAGCTGTTTTTCTTGAATTCGGAAGAAGTACAAACCTTGTAGTAATAAACAGTATGAAGGCGGCAGGGGACGTCAAATTCCCTACGGTACTTGGTATTTGCTCAATGTGGGGCGTTTCTGTGCTTTTCAGCTTTTTGCTGGGTATTGTGTTTAATATGGGACTTCAGGGCGTTTGGATTGCAATGGCGGCTGATGAAATACTCCGAGGTATTGTAGTTTTAATACGCTGGAAAAGAGGAACGTGGCGCGGTAAAAGCGTTGTAACAAAAGAGGAAAAGTCAACGTCATAAAAAGTCGAGTGCCTCGACACGCAATTCGGACAGTAGGGACAACCCTTGCGGTTGTCCTAAAAAGCCTCCAAAATAATCGAGCAGACAGGTTGATAATACAAACCTTTTATGCCCGTGGGCAACCGAGCAATTTCCTATAATGTAAAAAGCAATCGGAACTTCAAAAGATTGACATCATATAAATGCAACAAAGCTCCCTGTGAAAATCATCAGGGAGCTTTTCTTGTTTTGAGCAATTAAGCTAATTCAGCCAATTGCAATTGAATTGCAGTTGCGTCTAAAATATTTATTTTTCCGTCTTTGTTAACATCGGCAGCCAGAAGTGATTTATCGGATAATTGGGAAAGCTCTGCAACATAGAACTGTATTTCCGTAGCGTCCAAAATGGTGATTTTACCGTCTAAATCAACATCTCCTAAAATATATGACGGCTTATAATCCGCATACATCTGGGCGCTTAACCACGCGCTTCTGCTTAACAGCCAGTCAACCGTGTAATCATATTCACCCTTAAAGGTGTTTGTATCGTAATAGGTTGATTTTGTATCCTGAGTATAGGTATTTGTCCTGTAATCATAATGACAAAGATTAAGGGAAGAATGGTCGCAAATCCAGCTGCTTGTATAAAGGCTCCAGCCGCTTGTATAATTCATTTCGGCAGAATCCTTAAGGATATTGTAATATACATCACTTGAGAAGAATTCCCCTGTTGATACATCGGTGCCTGCAAAGTTATTAATTGCAGGAACGAACTTTTCAAACCAGATTTGTGGAGCGGCCTCAAGAACAGTTGTGTTTCTTGCAATATTGAACATTATATTGCTTGACGATTTTGAGGTTGGCCTTAACGCACCCTTGTGCATACACCACCAGCCGGTAGGCTCTTCATAATCGGTTACGCCCATATTTTTCAGTTCTCTTTCAACACCTGTTGCGTTGCCCAGGGAGTTGTCATAATCCCATACGGGAGAGGCAAAGAATTTCCAGTTGCCGTCTGCGTCCTGCTTGTAGGTAAAGTAAAGGCTTGAAACACCTGCGTCCCAGTTTTTACTTAATTCATTTATTAAGTAAATTTTTGTCAGGGATTCAACGTCAACATATTCATCAAGGTTTGAAACCTTGTTTTTAATTGCGTTAAACATAGCGTCAAACTTTTCTTTTGCATAATTAAGCACTTCGTCATAATAGGTATCTCCCACTGCAAGCTCGGGTACCTTTAAGGTGATTTTGTTTCCGCTGGCAGAATCAAAGTAATAATCCTCTTCGCCGGCACCTGCGTCAACCTCGCAGGTAAAAGCGAAATCTTCGGCAAAAGAACCGTCGGCATTAACGTAGCCTGTTTCGTCAATATCGGAAAGCAGATTTCCGCTGCCTGTGTCAATTTTCTGAGCCATCTGGTAAGAGCCCTTATACACACCGTCAACATAAAAATCGACAAATCGTGAATCAGACGCATAAGGCATCCCTACAGCGTCGGAAAGGTCGTACAAAAATCTGTTTCTTGCAAGAGAAGCGTCCTGATAATTGGCAAGAATTGAATATTTTTTGCCCTTTTCCATTCCGTCAATTGAAACCTTGCTGCTATATGTAATATTGAATGGCTTTTTATCCTTATACCAAGTGGTATTGCCTCTGCCCTTGATTTTTTTGATTGCAGAGTTATCCACAGAGCCGTCCCTGCCTACAATTGCTCCTGTTGCAGAAGCAGAGTTTGATTTGTCGGCGCTTAGATATTCCCAAAGACCTGTTCCGTTTCCGTCGGCATTTGAGTTGTTCACATAAATTGCCGCCTCTGCGGAGGATTTCATAAATCTAAGGCTTGATTTCTCGCCGTTTACGGTAACGGTGTAGGTTTTTCCTGTTTCATAATTCATTACTAATGACGACATTGACTGAATTGTTGCGTCATCAATTTTTATATCCATAGACGAGTTGTTGTAAAGCTCAACCTTACTGCTGTCTGCGCCTGAAGGAAGATAAAAATAATTTGCGTTTTCTGTTTCGTTCCACTGCCATAACTGCCAAGCCTCTGTTTCG
>CAMFFI010000023.1 GCA_945949625.1 uncultured bacterium
CAATTGATGAGGCAAGGGAATATGTAGAAAAGCTCCAGCAGGTTATGCGTTATATAGGAATTTCCGACTGTAAAATGCAGGAGGGTTCTATGAGGTGCGACGTTAATATTTCTGTTCGTCCCGAAGGCTGTGAAACGCTTGGCACAAGAACGGAAATTAAAAATATGAACTCTATAAACAACATTACAAAGGCAATGGAGTATGAGTTTGAACGTCAGGTTGATTTAATCGAAAGCGGAGAAAAGGTTGTTCAGGAAACTCTGCGCTATGACGACGCGACAGGTACAACCTCCTCAATGAGAAGTAAGGAGGACGCTCACGATTACCGCTATTTCCGTGACCCGGATTTGGTAACAATCAGCGTTTCAAAAGAAGAGGTTGAAGAAATCAGAAAGTCACTACCCGAATTTCCTGCCGATAAATGCAAAAGATATGTAAACGAGCTGGGAATAACGGAAAAAGACGCTCAGCTTCTTACAAAATACAGAAATATCAGCGAATATTTTGACAAAGCAATTGAAGGCGTAAAATCGCCGAAGACAGTTGCAAACTTTATTATAGGTCAGATTTTCAGCAGACTGGAAACGGAAGCCGATAAGGAACAGTTTGATATTAAGACATCGCCAAAGCAGTTAAACGAGCTTGTTAAATTGCTTGACGAGGGTAAAATCCGCAACAATCTTGCAAAATCAACGCTGGAAAAAATGCTTGACGAGGGCAAAAACGCAACAGATTATATCAGCGAAAGCGATATGGGCGGACTTGACGAAAACGCACTTAACAACCTTTGCAGGCAGGCGGTTGAGTCTAATCCGAAGGCTGTGGAGGATTACAAAAACGGCAAGGAAAAAGCAATTAAGGCAATGGTCGGTTTTGTAATGAAAAACAGCCGCGGCAAGGCTGATCCTGCTTTGGCAGAAGAAAAAATTAAAGAGATAATCCAGTAAATTCTTATTGCTGTTACAGCTTGATTTAAAGCTTATCCGATTAAAAGTTTGATTAACAAAAATAAACAGGGTATCTTGATTTTTATCAAGGTACCCTGTTATTTTACATTCTAGAAAATTGCTCGGCTGCGCTCGGGCATAAAAGGTTGCAGTCAGTACAAACGTTCTGCACGAATTGCGTGTCGAGGCACTCGAATTTATAGCTTTATTGATTTTTAAATCAGCCGAAATATCTCTTTAAGAGACCTGCAAAGCCTGCGCCGTGACGAGCCTCGTCCTTAGCCATTTCGTGAACTGTGTCATGAATAGCGTCAAGATTCTGAGCTTTAGCTCTCTTAGCAAGGTCGAATTTGCCTTCGCAAGCACCTGCTTCTGCGTCTGCTCTCATCTGGAGATTTTTCTTTGTGCTGTCTGTAATAACTTCGCCCAAAAGCTCTGCAAATTTTGCAGCGTGCTCTGCTTCTTCAAAAGCATATTTTGTAAATGCTGCGGAAATTTCAGGATAGCCTTCTCTGTCGGCAACTCTTGCCATAGCAAGATACATACCAACTTCGCTGCATTCGCCGTTGAAGTTTGCTCTTAAGTCTTCAAGAATATCTTCAGAAACGCCCTGTGCAACGCCTACTTCGTGAACTGTTGCATATCCTGCGTTTTCGTCCATTGCCTTGAACTGTTCTTTTGGTGCTTTACACTGTGGGCATACCTCGGGAGCCTCCGGTCCTTCATAAATATAGCCACATACTTTACAAACCCATTTTGTCATAATTAAGTCCTCCTAAAATATAATTAAAATATATTATCAACTGCATTTGTTGCATTTTCCGTAATACGTAATGCTTTTGCTTTCAATATGAAAGCCTTCATCAGTTAATACGCTGTCAAGTGCAGTCAATTCCTGATTAAGAATATCATAAATACTTCCGCATTTTGTGCAGATAAAGTGTGAATGAGGCTCGGTTATTCCGTCAATTCTTTCTTCACCGTTTACATTTGCAACAGCATTTACGACGCCCTCTTCCTTAAAAAGAGAGATGTTTCTGTAAACAGTGCCAAGGCTTAAATCGGGATATTTTTCTTTAAGATTATTATAAACCCATTTGGCACTGGGATGGCAGTCGGTACTGCAAATTGTATTTAAAATAGCCATTCTTTTTGTGCTGAAATTTTTACGCTTGCTCATACGAACCACCTAAAATGATAATCATTATTGATTTCGTATTAATATTATCACAATTTTTTTGTTTTGTAAAGACATATTTTATAAATTTTTTAAATAAATTTTAATTGGTCAGAGAGTATCGAAAACAATATAGGACAGACGTTACCTGTTTACGGATACTTGCTGATTTGACAATTATATTATTAGGAGGATAAGTATGCCTACTGTTTATTTAAGTCCGTCTTTACAGGAATACAACCCCTTTATCGGCGGAGGAAATGAAGAATATTATATGAATTTAATTGCCGACGCAATGGAGCCTTATTTAAGGGCAAGCGGAATTAACTTTGTCAGAAACAGTCCCGAAATGACTCTCAGACAGGCAATTGACCAGTCAAATGCAGGCAATAACGATGTTCATTTGGCAATCCATTCAAACGCGTCTCCTGCAGCCAGTGCAGGTTCAAACGTAGGCGCAGATATTTACTATTACCCTACAAGCTCAAAAGGCGAAAGGTTTGCAAATATAATAGCAGATAATTACGAAAAAATTTATCCCAGAGGTATTGACGTTATTCCAACTACCACTTTGGCAGAGGTCAGGCAGACAAAGGCTCCCGCTGTATTAATTGAAACAGCGTTTCACGATAATCCCACTGACGCAAACTGGATACGAAATAATATTAACAATATTGCAAAAAGTCTGTCGCAGTCTTTAGCTGAATATTTCGGCGTTCCTTTTGTTGAACCCAACCCTTGAATTATGTTAAAAGTATAGTATAATTATTGTATCAATAATTATGGGGAAGTGCAGAAAATGACTGATGAGCAAATGCAAATTATAAATAAAACAATGGAAAATTTAAAAAGAAACAATATGAAGCCTTATTTTTGCAATACAAAGGAAGAGGCTAAGGAGCTTGTGCTGTCGCTTTTAAAAGAAGGTGACACCGTTACTCACGGAGGCTCCGTAACACTTAATGAAATCGGGATTATTGATGACTTAAAATCGGGAAAATATAATTATCTTGACAGAAATGTTCCCGGTCTTACCCGTGAACAGGTTGAGGAAATTTACAGAAAAAGCTATTTTGCCGATGTTTATTTAACAAGCAGTAACGCTGTTACAGAAAACGGAGAGCTTTATAATGTGGACGGAAACTCAAACCGTGTTTCTGCAATTTTGTACGGACCGAAAAGCGTTGTTGCAGTTTGCGGATATAATAAAATAGTTAAAAATATTGACGAAGCAATAAAGCGCGTTAAGTGTATTGCCGCGCCAAAAAATACCGTAAGGCTGAATATCGACACATACTGCGGTAAAAAGGAACGCTGTGTTTCTCTTGATAACGAAAAAAATCCCGAACTTTGCTCGGGCTGTCACAGTGAGAGCAGAATTTGCTGTAACTACGTTGTTTCTGCACAGCAAAGGCACGTTGACAGAATTAAGGTTATAATCGTCGGAGAAGAATTAGGATACTAATCTGATTTTTATGTACCGTAAGCGTCGGGGCTGTTCTCCAAAATCGGCAGGAGAACAGCCATGCTCAAAAGCAAATTATCTGTTGTTCTGATTTTGCTTTTGATTATTGTTCTGATTGTTATTCTGATTTCTGTTCTGATTATTGTTCTGGTTGTTGTTCTGATTTCTGTTCTGGTTATTGTTCTGATTGTTGTTTTGGTTATTGTTCTGGTTGTTGTGATTAAACTGGTTGTTATTTTCCATTTGTCACACCTCCTTTTGAAAATATTATCTGCTTAAATTTAGGGTTTTATACATATGAATGAATTTTTAGAAAAAATAAAGTTAATTTTAAATGATGAATTTGATGATTTTCTCAAATGCTATGAAGGGGAAAATTTCAGAGGCTTAAGAGTAAACACGTTAAAAACTTCTTTTGAAGAATTAAATAAAATAATTGGCTTTGATTTAAAGAAAACTCCCTTTTGCAAAAACGGTGCATATATACCCGAAAACATAAAATCACTTGGCAATAATCCGCTTCATCATTCAGGAGCCTTTTATATTCAGGAACCGTCGGCAACCTCTGCTGTTACTATGCTGAATGTTCAGAAGGGCGACAGGGTTCTTGACCTTTGTGCTGCACCGGGCGGAAAAAGTACACAGATTGCCGCAGACTTAATGGGGACAGGCTTTCTTTGGTCAAATGAAATTGTAAAAAACAGAGCAAATATACTGCTTTCAAATATTGAACGTATGGGCGTTAAAAATGCTGTTGTTTCAAGCTGTTATCCCGAAAGCTTGTGCAGCAAGCTCAGCGGCTTTTTTGATAAGGTACTTGTTGACGCACCCTGCAGCGGAGAAGGAATGTTCAGAAAAGATTCCCAGGCTGAAAAAGAGTGGAGCGTGGAGCACGTTAAATCCTGCGCGGAAAGACAGCTCCAAATACTGAACAGCGCAAAAAAAGCCTTAAAACCAAACGGAGTTATGGTGTATTCAACCTGTACTTTCTCAAAAGAGGAAAACGAGCAGGTTATTGAAAAATTTTTAGATGAAAATCCCGACTTTGTCCTTGAAGAGCCGGATGTAAGCTTTGGCAGAAGAACAATGGATTATGCTGTAAGAATTTTTCCTATGGACGGCGGAGAAGGTCACTTTGCCGCAAAGCTTCGTAAAAAGTCAGAGGGCGAACCTGTATATTATTCGGCGGAAACCGAAAATATACATAAAAAGGACAAAGAGAATATTGTTGCATTTTTTAAAGATATTTTATATAATGACGAAATACTTGAGAACCTGAAAGTTATAAATAATAAAATTTATGCAATTCCCCGTAGTATGCCTGCGGTGCAGGGACTTCAGATATTGCGAGGCGGAGTTTTGCTTGGTGAAATAAAGAAAAACAGAATCGAGCCGTCACATCATTTGTTTATGTCGCTAAAAAAAGATGAGGTCAGGCAGTATGCGGATTTTGACGTAAACAGTCAGGAGATTTTACGTTTTCTTCACGGTGAGGAAATTGAGGTTGACTCCGGCTTAAAGGGCTACACTGCTGTTTGCGTAAACGGAATTACAACAGGCTTTGGAAAAGCCTCAAACGGAAAATTAAAAAACAAATATCCGAAGGGTTTAAGGATTTTATAATGGAAAATTTATCAAACATAGGAACAATAAAAGAGATACTTTTAAAAAACGGATTTACCTTTTCAAAAGCTCTGGGACAGAATTTTCTTGTTAATCCCACGGTTTGTCCCAGAATGGCGGAAATGTGCGGCGCAGATAAAGAATCCGGGGTATTGGAAATCGGTCCGGGTATCGGCGTTTTAACTAACGAGCTTGCAAAAACTGCAAAAAAGGTTGTTGCAATCGAGCTTGACAAGCGGCTGTTGCCTGTTCTGAATCAGACCTTAAGCGACCATAGTAATGTAAAAATTATAAACGGAGATGTGCTGAAGGTTGATTTAAAGGAGCTTATCAGCAGAGAATTTGGAAATATGAGAGTTGTGGTTTGTGCCAATCTGCCGTATTATATAACCTCTCCCGTAATTATGAAGCTCCTTGAAGAACGGCTTCCCATTCAGGCGTTAACCGTAATGGTGCAAAAGGAAGCAGGTCAGAGGATTTGTGCAGAAGTAGGCACACGTCAAAGCGGAGCTGTTACTGTTGCAGTGAATTTTTACAGTAAGCCCTCACTGTTGTTTAATGTTTCGGCAGGCTCTTTTATGCCTGCTCCAAAGGTTGATTCCTGCGTTATAAGACTTGATGTTTCTAAAGAGCCTACCGTTAAGGTTGATGATGAAAAAACATTTTTTTCAGTGGTTAAGGGTGCTTTTTCTCAAAGAAGAAAAACTCTGTCAAATTCTTTAAGCTCAAGTATGGGAATGGACAAGCAGACGGTAAATGAAATTTTGCAAAGCTCTGAAATTCCTCAAAATTCAAGGGCAGAGCAGTTAAGTATGGAGCAATTTGCAAGGCTTGCCAACGAAGTTTATAAATTCAGAAAGGATAAATCTAATGGATAATGAGAATAAAGAATTAAGTGTTGAAGAAAAAACAGAGGTTAAAGCCGAAAAAATAAGCATTGATGAAGAGAATTTGCCTGAAAAGAAAAATAAAATAAAGATGAACTTTCTTTACAAAACAGCCTTTGTGCTTTTTTGTATTGCCTTTTGTTTGCTTATTACGGCTATGGTTATTTGCCTTGTAGAGGACTCGGACGCACACAATAGCTTTTTTGCAATTCTGTTTTCAACCATAAGTGCCGGACTTGCCTTTTTAGGTATAATTTTTGCCTGCGTAAGCAAAGAGAAAAAGCAGGGGAAAAGACAACGCAAAAAACACAGATATGAACAATCAGCAAAAGAGGAAAACATTTTGGATTAAAAAATAGCTACATTTAATCGATAGGAGGATTCTAATGAATAGCTACATTTTAATAGCCGGAGTAAACGGTACAGGTAAATCAAGCCTTAGGGGTGTTCTTGAGGGACAGGGCGTACTGCTTGGACATATTATTGATGCTGATAAAATTGCAAAGGAATATAATTATAACAATATTCTCGCCGGGAAAAAGGCTGTTGAGGAAATAGAATATTGTCTTGAGAACAATATTTCCTTTACACAGGAAACAACCCTTTCAGGACACAGAACAGAAAGAACCGTTAAGCAGGCTCGAAAACAGGGTTATTACATTACGTTATATTATGTTGGATTGAATTCTGATAAGGAAAGCATTTTAAGAATAGAAAACAGAGTACGCAAGGGCGGTCACAATATTCCGGAAAATGATGTTATCCGAAGATTTAATAATCGAATTGATGCGCTAAAGAAAATCTTGCCTTTATGTGATAAGGTAATTTTTTATGATAACGAGAACGGTTTTGTAAAAGTTGCCGAAATTACAAATAATACTTTTAATTACACAAACGGTTATCGGCCGAAGTGGATTGAAGAATTCAAGGAAAAATTGAACTTAAGGTAAAAAAAGGATTGACGCTGATATTGAAGCGTCAATCCTTTTGGCTTTATGAAATAAAATTGTTTATGGAAATTACATCTGCTCCGGGCAGGTGATGTTAAACATTGTAAGAATGTTCTTGATTATTGTCTTAACTGCAAGGCAAAGGTTAAGTCTTGCCTGCATAAGCTTTTCGTCGTCGCCCTTTACGCGGCAGGCGTTGTAGAATTTGTGGAACAGTGTTGCAGTCTGCGTAACGTATCTGGTGATTTTTGTGGGGTCATATTCCTTTGCACTGGAATTGATTTCATTTTCAAATTGCGAAATATGGTGAATTAATTCCTTCTCCTCAGGCGCTGTCAAAAGTGCAAGCTCCTCATCGGTGCATTTTCTGGGAACAATATTCTCGCTTTCAAGAGCCTTCAGAATACTGCAAATTCTTGCGTGAGCATACTGAACGTAATAAACAGGGTTCTGATTGTCCTGTGTAACAGCAAGGTCAAGGTCAAAATCCATCTGAGAGTTTGCCTCTCTTGTATTAAACAAAAATCTTGCGCTGTCAACGGGAACCTCATCAAGCAAATCACCAAGCTGGATAGCCTTGCCGGTGCGCTTGCTCATTTTTACAATTTCACCGTTTCTTACAAGCTTTACAAGCTGCATCAGAACAACATCAAGCTTGTCTGCGTTATATCCGATAGCCTCCATAGCGCCTTTCATACGCATAACGTGCCCGTGGTGGTCAGCACCCCAGACGTCGATGCAGGTTTCAAAGCCTCTGTCAAATTTGTTTTTATGGTAGGCGATGTCTGCGGCAAAATAAGTGGGATTACCGTTTTTACGGATTAAAACATCATCCTTTAATTCAAGCTTTTCAATGTATTCGTCGCTTTTGCCCTGTGCTTTTAAGATGTTTGTAACAACCTCTTTGTTTTTGTACCATACAGCGCCGTCATTCTCATAGGTAAGTCCCTTTTGTGTAAGCAAATCCACAACAGCCTTAACGTCGCCGTTTTTGTGAAGCTGACTTTCAAAAAACCACTTATCATAGTTAATTCTGTATTTAGCCATATCGCTTTGCATTTTAGCAATATTTTTCGGCAGAGCAAAATCAACAAGTGATTGCTTTCTTTCCTGTGAGGATACATTTAAAAGCTTGTCGCCGTTAATATCCGCATATTCCTGTGCAAGCTCCGTAATATCTCCGCCCTGATAGCCGTCCTCGGGAAAAACAATTTCATCTCCCTTGAAAATCTGCAAATATCTTGCTTCAAGGGAACATCCGAACTTTTCAATTTGGTTTCCTGCGTCGTTTACATAAAATTCACGCCATACGTCATAGCCTGCATAGTCAAGCACAGCGGCAAGGCAATCGCCCAAGGCGCCGCCTCTTGCGTTGCCCATATGCATAGGACCCGTTGGGTTTGCTGAAACAAATTCCACCATAACCTTTTCGCCCTTGCCGAAATCCGTTCTTCCGAAGTTTTCTTTTTCATTTTCAACATCTCTTAAAACAGAGGTGTAAAATGCAGATGAGTAGAAGAAGTTGATAAATCCCGGTCCTGCAGTTTCGCATTTTTCAAAGTAAGTATTTTCAAGCTCAATATTTTCAGTAATAGCTTGTGCAATTTTGAAAGGAGGCATTCTGAAGGCTTTTGCCCCTGCCATAGCGGCATTTGTTGCCAAATCTCCGTGAGTTCTGTCCGCCGGAGTTTCAATAATGAATTTGGGAAGCTCCGCATTTGGAAGCTGTCCTTTTTCAACTGCTTTTTCAATAGCGCTTTTAATTACTGTTTCAAGCTGTTCCTTAGCTGTTTTTGCTGTATGTGCCATATTATTTTTCCTGCCTTAATTTTTTACTTTGTTTTAGTTTTAATTTTTATCCTAAGCTCGTTTTTGCTCATAAGGTCATTGTTAAAATCAATTGAATACTTAACCCTTAGCTTTCCGCCGCTTTCCTTTAAATCAATATCCACATCCTCGGTGAATATTCCTATCATTAAGTTTCCTGCCATCGTTCTGTAACAGCATTGATGGCGCTTGTCTTTTTCAAGAATAAGACGGCTTTCGGTTTCGCCTTTTCTGATAACCGTAATTTTACCGTCGTTTTCAATTTTTATAAGATTATGAGAACAAATTTTAGGATTATCCTCGTTATATTCTTTATAGGAAATATATGTATGGCCGTTTTTTTTAACCATATCTCCTTCGGTGATAACCTCTACCTTGTCTTTTTCTCCTTCAACTTCCTGTATTCCCGTAACGGAAATTATATAGTTTTTATCCATATTTTACCTTTTATTTCTTTATGTATTCCTCAATGTTAATTTGCTCAACCTTATGCTCCATTTCTCTGCCAAGGAAGAGTCCTGCTATATTCTTAAAATCATCCGGTGTGTCGCTTACATAAAACTGACAGCTTCCCTTTTCACTGCTGTTGTTTAGAAGATTGTTTTCCATTAATACCTTGGCGGTATAAATTGCAGTTTCCATACCCGAGTCAACAAGCGTGATTTTATCGCCAGCTACGGAGGAAATAGCCTCTCTTAAAATAGGATAATGCGTGCAGCCTAAAATCAAGGTGTCAATATCAGCCTCAATCAAAGGGGTAAGATATCTTTTTATAACAAGGCGGACAATCTGGTCGTCCTTATTTATAAAACCGTTTTCCACAAGGGGAACAAACAAGGGACAGTCCTGCTCATAAATTTTAAAATTTGGATTTTTGCTTTCAAGCTGATTTTTGTAGCTGTGACTGTTTATGGTGGCAGTAGTTCCTATTACTCCGATTTTTCCGTTTTTAGTTTTTTCGGCGGCTGCATATGCCGTGGGTGAAACAACTCCGGTATAGGGAACAGGAAGCTTTTCGCCTAAGTCCTTTGCAACGGAGCTGACGGTTCCGCAGGCGGCAACAATCATTTTTACATTGTGCTTTAACAGAAATTCAGCGTCCTGTAATGCATATTTCTTAATTGTGTCGTTGCTTCGGTTACCGTAAGGAACTCTGCCGGTATCGCCGAAATAAACAATGCTTTCGTTTGGCAAAACCTCAAGAAATTCTCTGACGGCAGACAATCCGCCCAGTCCCGAATCGAAAACTCCGATAGGAGCAGAAGACATATAATCATCTCCATGGTTTTTATACTAAACATATTTATACATTTAATAATATAACATATTAAAACGTACCTTGCAAGTGCTGAAAATACCGCTTATTAAAAACCTTTGACAAAAGCAATATTTAATTGTATAATCATTACGTTAATATGGTTTGTTAAAATCAAATTTTCATTAAAAGGAATGATTTTGTGCAGGATAAAGAATTCAGGCTGATAGCCGATAAATTAGGGGAAGCACTTGCTGTTCAGGAAATTAAGGAGCAGAAGGTTGCCAACGATAACGATAATGAAAAGGTTGCACTTTTTACAAACGAAAACATTGCTTATTCCGTTATTTATTATTTTGATAAAAAATATATTTTATTGCGTTCCTGTACTATGACAGAGGAAGGTCCCGATAATGACTGGAAAACTCTGGCTACATGGATGTTTGATCCTGAAACAGACGGAAACAAAGAGGCTCAAAGCATTGCAAACGATTTTGTTGAGGCTGTTTCAAGCACAGTTGCAATAAAAAGAATGAAAACAACAAAGGCAAAGAAAAAGAAAAGCGAGGATGAGGGAAACGCAGACCCGATTTTCCTTGCAA
The DNA here is from genome assembly GCA_945949625.1 of uncultured bacterium. Taxonomy (GTDB): domain Bacteria; phylum Bacillota; class Clostridia; order Oscillospirales; family Acutalibacteraceae; genus Ruminococcoides. The sequence continues at coordinate 10,734 of CAMFFI010000023.1, forward strand.
AGCGTTTTGTTTCGCTGTTTCCCGAGCTTAAGGAAGAAATTAAGGAAGAGGACGAGTTTTACTATCCTTTCAGAGGCGTAACCTTCACTCGTGCGCACATTGTTCCCAGAGTGAACGAGTATGTTAAAACCGCAAAAAAAG
>CAMFFI010000024.1 GCA_945949625.1 uncultured bacterium
AAAACTGTATAAACATACACAAAACCGCAGGTGATGAATTAAAATTGCCTGCGGTTAATTGTTTTTGTAAAATGTATTTTTTGACCTGTCTGCATTTACGGGTGAAGTTCACCTGATGTTTTATCTTCACATCAGAAATGTTGTGTTTATCAATATAAACATTTTACGCCGATTGCTCTTTTATTTTTTCTTCTCTATGATATAATAAGAATATGTACCGCCGCAGGCAAACTGCGGCAATAAATTATTTTCAGGCGGTTATATGTATAAATTATTAAAAGGTTTTTTAAAGGATTATAAATTTCAATTGATTGTCGGCCCCTTATGCAAGCTGTTAGAGGCAATTTTCGAGCTTATTGTGCCTTTGGTAATGGCGAGCATAATAGACGTGGGCGTTGCAAACAGGGACACCGATTATGTGCTTAAAATGGGCGGACTTATGGTGCTTTTAGGAGTTGTGGGACTTTGCAGTGCATTGGTCTGCCAGTATAATGCCTCTGTTGCATCACAGGGAACAGGCACTAAAATCCGCAACGCTCTTTTTAAGCACATAAACACCCTTTCTCACAAGGAGCTGGACAAGCTGGGAACACCGTCGCTTATTACAAGAATGACAAACGACATTAATCAGGTGCAAAACGCTGTGGCTATGCTTATCAGACTTGTTATCAGAGCGCCTTTCCTTGTTATAGGCGCAATGGTAATGGCTATGATTATTAATCTTAAGCTTTCGTTAATATTCTTTGCGGCAGGAATTCTGATTGCTCTTGTGCTTTATTTTGTAATGTCAAAAAGCGTTCCTTTTTTCAAGGCTATTCAGAAAAAACTGGATAAGGTTTCGCTGGTTTCAAGGGAAAATCTTTCGGGAAACAGAGTTATCAGAGCCTTTTCAAAGCAAAAGCAGGAACAACAGCGCTTTGAGGAAATATCCGACGACCTGTCCTCTACCTCAATAAAAATCGGTAAGCTGTCGGCTTTGCTTTCTCCCGTTACCTATGTTATTACAAACCTTGCTATTGTGCTGATTGTATGGTTCGGCTCAAAGGACGCAAACGGCGGAATGATTATGTCCGGCGATATTATTGCCCTTGTAAACTATATGACGCAGATTCTCCTTGCAATGGTAGTTGTTGCAAACTTAGTTGTGCTTTTTACAAAGGCTTCTGCGTCTGCCGCAAGAATCAATCAGGTTTTTGAAACAAAAAGCACTGTCACCGAAAACCCGAAAACCCATTTATCCCCCCATAAAAACGCGCCGAAAATTGAATTTGACAAGGTGAGCTTTTCGTACAGCAAAGGCAAAAACGCCCTTGAGGATATTTCCTTTAAAATAAACAGGGGTGAAACCGTAGGCATTATAGGCGGAACAGGAAGCGGAAAATCAACTCTGATTAATCTTATTCCCAGATTTTATGACGCAACAGAGGGAAGCGTGCTTGTTGACGGAGAAAATGTAAAGGATTATCCTTTCAGCCTGTTAAGAAAACAAATAGGAATTGTTCCTCAGCAATCGGTACTTTTCAGCGGAACCGTAAGAGATAATATGAAGTGGCAAAACGAAAACGCAACAGATGAAGAAATCCTAAAAGCTCTGGAAATTGCTCAGGCAAAGGATTTTGTACTGGAAAAGCCTATGGGACTTGACGCTCCCGTCACTCAGGGAGGTAAGAATTTTTCTGGAGGACAAAGGCAAAGGCTTTGCATTGCACGAGCCATTGTATCAAAGCCTGAAATACTTATTCTTGACGACAGCTTTTCTGCCCTTGACTTTGCAACCGACGCCGCTTTAAGAAAGGCTCTTAAGGAGCAGACCGAAAATATGACGGTGATTATAGTTTCTCAAAGATGCTCAACAATAAAAAATTCAGACCTTATTCTTGTGCTTGACGACGGCAGACTTGTTGGAAAAGGCATACACAGGGAGCTGTTTGAAAGCTGTAAAGCATATGAGGAAATTTGCCTTTCTCAGCTTGAAAAAGAGGAGGTGCTGAAATGAAAAAAACCTCTGTTGTAAAAAAGGTGCTTAAATATTCAAAGCCTTATTTTCCCTATTTTGTACTGGCTCTTGTTTTTGCGGTAATCAGCGTTTCTCTTACCCTTTACATTCCCGTTCTTATAGGTCAGGCAATTGACAATATTATCGGACCGGGAAATGTTAATTTTGAAAACATCCTGCAGATTTTGCTTTACATTATTATTGCAATTGCAGGAGTTGCCGTGTTCCAATGGGCTATGAATCACTGCACCAATGCCATAAGCTACAAAACCGTAAGGGACCTGCGAAAGGATATTTTCAAAAAATTCAATACCGTTCCCCTTGCATATATAGACTCTCACCCTCACGGCGACTTAATCAGCAGAATGGTAAATGACGTTGACGCAGTGGGCGACGGTCTTATACAAATGATTACCCAGCTTTTTTCGGGAGTTGTCACAATTGCGGGAACACTGATTTTTATGGTTTCAATTGATGTGAAAATTGCTCTTGTTGTTGTAATTGTTACGCCCTTGTCCCTGTTTGTTGCGGCTTTTATCGGCAAGCTTTCCAGCAAGCGTTTCAAAGAACAGCAGATACTTCAGGGCGAAATCAGCTCCTATGTTGAGGAGCTTGTAGGAAATCAGCGTGTTGTTAAGGCTTTTTCCTATGAAGACAGAGCCGTTGAACACTTTGAAGAATATAACGAAAGGCTTTATACCGTGGGACTTAAGGCGCAGTTTGCAGGCGCACTGGCTAACCCCAGCACACGCTTTGTAAACGGTCTTGTATATGCGGCTGTTGGTATTTTCGGCGCATTAACCGCTATTTCCGGCGGTATGACCGTAGGCGGTCTGTCCTGCTTTTTAACCTATGCAAATCAATACACAAAGCCCTTTAACGAGGTTACGGGCGTTCTTACACAGCTTCAGACTGCGCTTGCCGCCGCAAAACGTGTATTTGAGGTTTTGGAGGAGCCCTCGGAAGTTCCCGACAAAAATCTTCCGGCTGTAGCAAAAGAAAAAACCGGTACGGTTGAATTTAAAAACGTTTACTTTTCTTATACCGAAAACCAAAGCCTTATAGAAAACTTCTCCTTAAAGGTTAAGCCGGGACAGCATATTGCAATTGTAGGTCCCACAGGATGCGGAAAAACAACAATGATAAATCTCCTTATGCGTTTTTATGACGTTAAAAAAGGCGAAATTCTTGTGGACGGAGTAAATGTTAAGGACTTAAACAGAAGTGATTTGCGAAACAAATTCGGAATGGTTTTGCAGGACAGCTGGCTGTTTAAGGGAACTATAAAGGAAAATTTAAAATACGGCAACGAAAATGCAACCGATGAGGAAATCATAAATGCTGCAAAGCAAGCCTACGCTCACAGCTTTATAATGCGTACTCCCAAGGGCTACGACACTGTAATTACCGAGGACGGCTCTAACCTTTCTCAAGGTCAGAAACAGCTTTTGTGCATAGCAAGGGCAATGCTTTCAAACCCGTCAATGCTTATTCTTGACGAGGCAACAAGCTCCATTGATATTCTGACTGAACAGCGTGTTCAGAAGGCTTTTGCAAAGATAATGGAGGGAAGAACCAGCTTTGTAGTTGCACACAGGCTTTCTACAATTAAGGAAAGCGATTTAATCCTTGTTATGAACAAGGGCAATATTGTTGAGCAGGGAACTCACGATGAACTGCTTGCAAAAAACGGCTTTTATGCAGAGCTTTACAACAGTCAGTTTGCAAAGCAGTAAATGCCTGAATTTCCGACCGCTCCTTATGGAATTTTTGCCCTGTATTCAATGTAGTTTTCTATAAAAGGAAGATATAGCATAAAATTCCACAAAAATAATGCACATTATTATAAAATCCTTATTTTTTAAACCTGTATTTATAGATTTTTACTAAAATCCGACATTAAATTTTGTCACATAAATGATATAATTCTATTTGCTCTTTTAAATATTTTATGGTAGAATAAACTTGAGGTATCAAAACATTATGAACAAAGTAATAGTAGTGGCTTCGGGCAAAGGCGGAACAGGCAAATCAACCGTTTGCGTATGTCTGGCAGTTGCCCTTGTAAAACAACAGAAAAAGGTTTTGTTAATTGACTGCGACTGCGGAATGAGAGGTCTTGACATTATGCTTGATGTTGAAGAAAGCGTTTTGTTTGACACCTCCGACGCCGTAAGCGGTAACTGTGATTACAGCGACGCAGTTTACAAAAGCCGTCATATTGATAACCTCTATATGCTTGCCGCTCCCTTTGATACTGAAAATGAGGTTAGTCCGGCTGTTTTTTCTCAGCTTGTTGAAAGCCTGAAAAATGATTATGATTATATTATTATAGATTCCCCGGCAGGAATCGGCTCCGGCTTTGTTACGGCGGCTTATCCTGCGGATATGGCTCTGATAGTTGCCAACGCCGAGCCTACAAGCCTGCGCGGCGTTATTAAAATCAGGCGAAAGCTTGAAGAGCTTAACAAAAAGAACATACGTCTTGTTATAAATCGTTTTAACAGAAAAAAGTTTAACGAACTTGGTTTTTATGATGACCTGGATAAGGTTATTGATGTGGCGCAGACTCAGCTTATTGCTTTAGTCCCCGATGATTTGCACCTTTCCTCTGTAATGCAAAGAGGTGAGGCAGGGGTTTGCTGGAGCGCCTGTGCAAATGTGTTTGATTGTCTTGCGTTAAGGATACAGGGAATACAGGTTCCCCTTGCTTATAAAGGAAATAAATGAACGCAAAGGTAGAAGTTTGAATATTAACGGAGGTTTTTAAAATGAACATAGCATTAATAGCTCATGATGAAAAAAAGGAACTTATGGTTCAGTTTTGTATTGCATATTGCGGTATTTTAAGCAGAAACACTCTTTGTGCAACCGGCACAACAGGAAAAATCGTTTCAGAGGCAACAGGTTTAAGAATTCAAAAATTCCTTGCAGGCTCTCAGGGCGGCGGACAGCAGATTGCCGCAAGAATCGCCTGCAACGAGGTAGATATGCTTTTGTTCTTCAGAGACCCTTTGAACATAAAACCCAACGAGCCCAATGATATGAATCTTTTAAGACTTTGCGATATGCACAACATTCCCGTTGCAACAAACATTGCTACCGCAGAGGTTCTTATTCACGGTCTTGAAAGAGGCGACCTTGACTGGAGAAATATTTTAAAATAAAATAATTTTACTTGTTTTTGGGCGGCTGTTGCTGCCCATTAATTGTGTTATGGCATAGGAGGAAGGTTCTTAATGGCACTAATCACCAAAAAAATAAAAGGAACGGAAGATGTTCTTCCCAAGGAAAGCTACAAATGGCAGTTTGTTGAAGATATAATGAGAAAAGAGGCTCAAAACTACGGCTTTAAGGAAATCCGCACACCTGTTTTTGAGCATACGGAGCTTTTTTCCCGCGGAGTAGGTCAGACAACTGACGTTGTTCAAAAGGAAATGTACACTTTTGATACAAAAGGAGGAGAATCCGTAACCCTTCGTCCCGAAGGAACAGCCGGCGCTGCAAGAGCAGTGCTTGAGCATTCGGTACTGAACGACGGTCTTCCCGTTAAAGCCTCTTACTTTGTTTCCTGCTATCGCTATGAAAAGCCTCAGGCCGGCAGATTAAGAGAATTTCACCAGTTCGGTCTTGAGGAATACGGCACGTCGGACCCTATTGCAGACGCAGAGCTTATTTGTGCGGCACAGTCGATTTTTGACAGACTGCAAATCAAGGAGCTTCACCTTGAAATAAATTCCATAGGATGTCCCAAATGCAGAGGTGAATACCACAAGGCTTTAAGAGCATATTTTGAACAGTATAAGGATCAGCTATGCGACACCTGTCTGTCAAGACTTGAAAAAAACCCTATGAGAATTCTGGACTGCAAAAGTCCTCAGGATAAAAAAATTGCAGAAAATGCCCCTAAGGTAATTGATTATTTATGCAACGAATGTAAGGAGCATTTTGAGAAGGTTAAGGAATATCTTGACTGTGCAGGCGTTAAATATATAGTAAACCCAACAATTGTAAGAGGTCTTGACTACTACACAAAGACTGTTTTTGAATTTGTTACCGACTTTATCGGCGCACAGGGTACCGTTTGCGGCGGCGGAAGATATGACGGTCTTATGGAAGAGCTGGGCGGACAGCACGTTCCCTCGCTTGGCTTTGCAATGGGACTTGAAAGGCTTTTAATGCTTATGGATAAGCAGGGCATTGAAATTCCAAAGCCCGACACCTGCAATTTGTATATTGCAGGACTTGGCGACAAAGCAAAGGCAAAGGCTTTTTCTCTTGTTAAATTAATGAGAGAAAGCGGACTCAGCGCAGAGACAGACGTTGTGGGCAGAGGCTTAAGAGCACAGATGAAATACGCCGATAAAATCAACGCAAAATTCAGTATGGTTTTAGGCGATAATGAAATTGAAGAAAACAAAGCTAAGCTAAAAAATATGGAAACAGGCGAGCAAAGCGAAATTCCTCTTGACAGTGAAGGCTTTATTGTAAAATTTATTCAGGTTTTTGTTGACGCTCAGAGCGAGCCTATGGCGGCTTTTTTAACAAAGGATAAAGGAGAATAAATCAATGGCAGAATTTATGACAGGACTAAAAAGAACAAATTACTGCGGTGATTTAAGAATAGAGGACTGCGGCAGGGAAGTTACCGTATGCGGCTGGGTACAGCGTCAGCGTGATTTAGGTCAGCTTATTTTTATTGATTTGCGTGACCGCACAGGCATTGTTCAGCTTGCCTTTACCGACGGTACGGACAAGGAAATTTTCGGCAAGGCTTTTTCCTGCCGAAGCGAGTATGTGCTTGCGGCAAAAGGCGTTGTAAGAGAAAGAAGCTCTAAAAACAGCGAAATTGCCACAGGCGATATTGAAATTGAGGTTACCGATTTAAGAGTGCTTTCAAAGGCGCAGACTCCGCCCTTTGAAATTGTTGACGAAACAAGCACAAACGAAGAGCTAAGACTTAAATACCGTTATCTTGATTTAAGAAGAAAGCCTTTGCAGGACAATATTATACTTAGAAGCAAAATTGCAAAGGTTGCAAGAGATTATTTTTACGAAAACGGCTTTGTGGAAATTGAAACTCCTATGATGATAAAATCCACTCCCGAAGGAGCAAGAGATTATCTTGTGCCGTCACGTGTTCATCAGGGGAAATTTTACGCACTTCCACAGTCGCCGCAGATTTACAAACAGCTTTTGATGCTATCGGGCTTTGACAGATACATTCAGCTTGCAAGATGCTTCAGAGATGAAGACCTGCGCGCTGACCGTCAGCCTGAATTTACACAGATAGATATGGAGCTTTCCTTTGTTGACGTTGAGGACATTCTTGAAATTAACGAGGGACTTTTCAAAAGACTTTTCAAAGAGGTTTTAAACAAGGAGCTTGAAACTCCCTTTGAGAGAATGAGCTACAAAGAGGCTATGGAAAACTACGGCTCCGACAAGCCTGATATACGCTTTGATATGAAAATTCAAAACATTTCACAGCTTGTAAAGGACAGCGGTTTCGGAGTTTTTGCAAACGCTGTTAAGGAGGGCGGCTCTGTCAGAGCAATTGTTGCCAAAAATGCCGCCTCGGTTTATACAAGAAAGGAAATCGACAAGCTTACTGAATATGCAAAAGGCATAGGCGCAAAGGGACTTGCATATGTTAGATGGGTAGAGGATGAGCCTTCCTGCTCCTTTAAGAAATTTATGGCTGAGGGCGAGCTTGAAGAAATCTTAAACAATCTCGGCGCAGAAAAAGGCGACGTTGTATTTATTGTTGCAGACAAAACTTCCGTTGTTCTTTCAACCTTAGGCGCATTAAGACTTACGGTTGCCAAAAAGCTCGACATAATTCCAAACACCTTTAAATTCCTGTGGATTGTAGATTTTCCGTTCTTTGAATATGATGAAGAAAGCAAGGAATGGGTTGCAATGCATCACCCCTTTACAATGCCCAAGGAGGAGTGTCTGCAATATCTTGACACAGACCCGGGCAAGGTTGTTGCAAAAGCCTTTGACCTTACCTTAAACGGTACGGAGCTTTCCAGCGGTTCCATAAGAATTACCGACTACGAGCTTCAGCAAAAAATGTTCAGAGCCTTGAAAATGACCGATGAGGAAATTGAGGCAAAATTCGGCTTCCTTGTTGAAGCATATAAATACGGCGCTCCGCCTCACGGCGGAATGGGCATCGGTCTTGACCGTGTTGCCATGCTTTTAAGCGGTGCAGACAGCTTAAGAGATGTTACTGCTTTTCCAAAGGTTCAGAACGCAAGCGAGCTTATGTCATCATGTCCGTCAGCTGTTGACAGAGAAAGTCTTGATGTTTTAGGTATTCAGATTAAAGAAAATAACAAAGAATAAAATAGTATTGCATATGGATATAGGTTTAATTATAATTCTTTCGGTAATAGTTTTACTTTTGGCTTTGGTGCTTTTTCTTGTATTAATAATAAGAAAAAAGCTGAGGGATTTTTCAAGAGAGGCCTTCGGAACGTCTTCCTTACAGGAGGGACTTCAAAATCAAAGGGAAATTCTTGCCGAAATGCCGCGCTCCGTTTCTTCTATGACGAAGATTTACCTTCCGCAAATACAAAGGGATTTTCCCGAATTTAATTTGCAGGAATATACGCAGAAAGCGGAAAATCTGCTTGAGCATTATCTTATGGCTGTTGCAGATAAAAAGCCGCTTGCGGACAGGGACTGCTCTGATGACTTAAAAAATCAGGTAAAAAACATAATCAATGATTTGAAAAGCCGCAGGGTAAGTCAGCATTTTTCTCAAATTGTAATTCACAACACGCAGATTTCCAAGTATAATAAAAATGCGGCTACGGTGGAAATTGTCTTTCAGTCTGCGGTGGAATACATAGGCTATTCGGAAGACGAAAACGGAAAATTGATTTCCGGCGATAAAAGCTTAAAAACGCAAACGGTTTATGAAATTTGTCTGGTGTATGTTCAGGATATTGACAAACTTGAGGACTACTCGGGCAACGGCGTAGCAGGAATGGGGATTAACTGCCCGAACTGCGGCGCGCCGATTAAAAATCTCGGCTCAAAGTTCTGCGAATACTGCGGAACAGGCATAAAGGAAATTAACATTTATTCCTGGAATTTTAACAGAATAAATGAAAAAACAACTTCTAAAAAATATTATTAAGGAGAGATTACCATGGGTATTATTAAAGCTGCGATAAACGCTGTGGGCGGAGGACTTGCCGATTCCTGGCTTGAAGTCATTGAACCCTCCCCAATGGGTGATAACACCCTTATTTGTCCCGGTCAGAAGGTAACACAAAACGGTAAAAGCCAGAACAAAAAAGGCTCTGAAAACATTGTTTCAAACGGTTCCATTATTCACGTTTACGACAATCAGTTTATGATGCTTATTGACGGCGGTAAGGTTGTTGACTATACTGCAGAGCCCGGCTATTACAAGGTTGACAACAACTCTATGCCTTCACTTTTTAACGGTCAGTTCGGCGATTCATTAAAGGAAACCTTTAACCGTATTAAATACGGCGGAATCCCTTCTCAGTCACAAAAGGTATTTTTCATTAACCTTCAGGAAATTAAGGGAATCCCCTTCGGCACTCCAAATCCTGTAAACTACTTTGACTCCTTCTATAATTCAGAGCTTGAGCTTCGCGCTCACGGTACATTTTCAATTAAGATTGTTGAGCCTTTGAAGTTCTATCAGGAGGTTATCCCAAAAGCTGCAATTACAGAAAACAGAGCCGTTGAATACAGCGAGGTTAAGGCTCAATATACAGGCGAATTTGTTTCTGCCTTCGGCGCTGCAATCAACCAGTATTCAGCTGACGGCGAGCGTATCAGCTTTATTAAGTCAAAACAGCGTTTGCTGGGCCAGTATATGGCTCAAACTCTTGACGAGGAATGGACTCAGAACCGCGGTATGGAAGTATTTATCGTTGCTCCTGAGGTTTCCTATACAGACGAAAGCAAAGAGCTTATCAATATGCGTAATAAGGGCGCTATGATGTCTGACCAGGCTGTTCAGCAGGGATATGTTGCCGCAAATATTGCTGAAGGTCTTAAGGACGCAGGCTCAAACGCAAACGGCGCTATGGCAGGCTTTATGGGTATGGGCGTCGGTATGAACGCAGGCGGAAGTATCTTAGGCGGATACCAGCAGAACCCACATTATAACAATCAACAGCCTCCGCAGCCACAGCAACCGCAACAGCCTCAACAGCCTCAACAGCCTCAACAGCCACAGCAGACAGCTGCTCCCGCAGACGGCTGGACCTGCACCTGCGGTGCAGTAAACACAGGTAAGTTCTGCTCTGAATGCGGTTCAAAAAAGCCTGAAGCTCCAAAGAAAAAATTCTGCACAAACTGCGGAAACGAAGTAAGGGAAGGAGCTAAATTCTGCCCTGAATGCGGAACAAAGCTTTCATAATTAAAACTGATTAGATTTTATAAATTCCAATAAAACAAAGCTATAAAAAGGTCGAGTGCCTCGACACGCAATCCGGGCAGAAAGCTTGCACTTGCCAAATGTTTTTTTGCCCGACTTTTACGGTGGAGCTTTCGGTAAAGTTAAAATCATTCGAGTGCCTCGACACGCAATTCGGGCAGAAAGCTTGCACTTACCAAATGTTTTTTTGCCCGACTTTTACGGTGGAGCTTTCGGTAAAGTTAAAATCATTCGAGTGCCTCGATACGCAATTCGGGCAGACAGTTTGTACTGACTGCAACCTTTTACGCCCGAGCGCAACCGAGCAATT
>CAMFFI010000025.1 GCA_945949625.1 uncultured bacterium
TATCGCATATTACATAAACAAGGAGCGTAATTGCTATGGCAATCGGTGAAAGAATAAGATTTTTTCGTAATCTTAAAGGAATGACACAAAAGTTCCTCGGTGTTCAGGTTGGTTTTCCTGAGAAAACCGCTGACATTCGTATGGCACAATATGAGTCCGGCTCAAGATGTCCCAAAGCAGATTTGACACAATCGCTTGCTGATGTATTGGGTGTTTCGACTATGGCTTTGAATGTTCCTGACATTGATACTGATCTCGGCTTTATGCACACGCTGTTTGCATTAGAGGACATTTACGGCTTGAAAATCGACAAACTCGATGACGAGATTTGTATCTGTCTTGATAAGAACAGAGGAACATCTTACATTTCGTTGCTTGAGCGTTTTACTGCTTGGCAGAAAGAAGCGGAGAAGTATCGCAACGGCGAAATCAGCAAAGAGGAATATGACCGTTGGCGTTATACATATCCCGAAGTAGAGGTACAGCGCACAAGGGATGCTCTTGATAAAATTCGTGCAGAAAAGAAAACGGAGGAATTTTAATGTATTTTACAGATATTAGTTACGTGGTACATTCTGTTGGAAGAGTCACGCCTAATGGTGTTACTTTGTTGGGTACTGCTTTTTTTATTAACCGAAGAGGACTTTTAGCTACTGCTGCACACGTTACAGGAAACAATGATAGCGGTTTGGTCGTTATAATGAATAAGGTCAATTCTATTCAGGACTATCAGGATACATCCAATAACGAGATACAGTGTATTCCTGCTAAGATTAAGGAAATAAACCCTATAGCAGATGTTTGCATATTGGAAGTCCCTGCTACAGTTCAATCAACGTTTGCCTTGGATTCGACCGATTCTGTTCAAGTAGGCGAAGCAATTTCTGTTTTTGGATACCCTCATTCCAATCACGGACGAATGGTGTTAACTCAGCAAGATACCTCAATTGGCGCAAAAATACTCATTGATTCAAACGGTATAAAACTTAAAAATATTGTGCTGAACATTCAATCTCGTCCAGGTCAATCAGGTAGTCCAATTGTAATACCCGAAAAACGTGCTATAGCAGGTATTCTAATTGGTTCGTATGCACCACAGGTAAATGGTTCTATTAGCATTGGTGGTATAGATCCACAAACCCTACATCAAACGACCCACGCCATTTCTGCTGAGTATATAAAGGAGATGTTAGAATGAACGATATTAGCGAAATCTTCAATGTCGATCCCGACTCTTGGATTGATACATTGAGTACATATCAAAAAAATCTTATCCATCAGCTTTATGAACAAACTAATGACTATGAAGTGGTGGCTAATAAATGGTTGACGGCGACTATCCCAACAAATGTACCATTTGGAACACAAAAGAACCCATCAATTTTCTTTGAAAAAGTTTTAGACGAAGTTGAAGCCTTTTTCACAGGAGATGAAAAGTACAAAGATAGCAGACTTGCTATTCTTAAGGAGTCGGGTGTTGTCCAAAGTTATATCGTAGGAGGTATATCTATTGCGCTTGCTCCGGTTTTGGGTACATCTGCTCCATTCTTAGCTCCTGTAATAGCGATAGTTTTGCTTACAATAGGAAAGATAGGTTTGAATGCTTGGCTTGCTACTCGTAAAGAAAAAAGAGAAAAAGAAAAGCCAACCGAAGAATAAAATTAAAAAGAGCTAACTGACTTCTAAAAAAATCAGTTAGCTCTTTACTTTTACAATAATTCAAATAATGTTGCCATTTTGTTGCCACAGAGGGCTTTCAAACGGCGAAAAGCCTTTATTTACGGGCTTTTTCACGGGTGTGAAATTATTCCCACTCCACTGTTCCGGGAGGTTTGGATGTTATGTCATAAACTACTCTGTTGACGTGGTCAACTTCGTTAATAATACGGTTTGAAACTCTGCCTAAAATTTCGTAAGGAATTTTTGCCCAATCGGCGGTCATAAAGTCGTCGGTTGTTACGGCACGAATTGCCACAAGCTCGTCATATGTTCTTGCATCGCCCATAACTCCTACTGTTTTTACTCCCGGAAGAACTGCGAAGAACTGGCTCATCTGCTGTTCATAGCCGCATTTTTTCATCTCATCACGCAAAACTGCGTCTGCCTCCTGCAAAATTGAAACCTTTTCAGGTGTAATTTCGCCGATTATTCTTACTCCCAGTCCCGGCCCGGGGAACGGCTGACGCCATACAAGGTCATGAGGAAGTCCCAGCATTTCGCCGACCTTTCTAACCTCATCCTTAAACAAATCCTTGAGTGGCTCTATAATTCCCTCAAACTTGATATCATCAGGCTTTTTAACCTGATTATGATGTGTTTTTATAACTGCGGCATCGCCCTTTCCGCTTTCAATGCGGTCAGGGTAAATTGTACCCTGTGCAAAATAGCCTGTGCCGTAGCTCTCACGAATTTTATCCCAGAAAACCTTGTAAAATTCTTCGCCGATTACCTTACGCTTTTTCTCCGGGTCCGTTATGCCTTTGAGCTTGCCAAGGAAGGTTTCTCCGCAGTTTATGCGTACAAAATTCATATCAAAAAGCTTTGTAAAGGTTTCTTCTACAAAGTCGCCTTCGTCTTTTCGCATAAGTCCCTGGTCAACAAAAACGCAGGTCAGCTGTTTTCCAACAGCTTTACTTAACAATGCGGCAGCAACTGAGGAATCAACTCCGCCGGAAAGTCCCAGAACAACGCCCTTATCCCCTATTTGCTCACGCAGTTCATTAACTGTTGTGTCGATAAAGCTTTCCATTCGCCACTGACCTTTGCATTTGCAGACATCATAAAGGAAAGAATGAATCATATTCTTACCGTTTTCGGTATGGTTTACTTCCGGATGAAACTGCACGCCGTAAAGATTTTTTTCTGGACAGGACATAGCCGCAACGGGACAAACATCTGTATGCGCTGTTATGCTGAAGCCTTCGGGGACCTTGCTTATATAATCACGATGACTCATCCATGATGTACCGCTTTCTGAAAGGTTTACAAAGAGCTTATCGGAAGAATTGTAGTAGGTATGAGCTTTTCCGTATTCGCAGGAAGAATTGTCGGTTGCAGCTGTTACAACACCGTTTAATGTATAAGCCATAAGCTGACAGCCGTAGCAAATACCTAAAACAGGTATTCCAAGCTCAAAGATTTCTTTGGCAATATGAGGAGATTTCTCGTCATATACACTGTTCGGTCCTCCTGTGAAAATCATTCCTGCCGGAGAAAGCTCCTTGATTTTTTCTATGTCTGTTGTATATGGAAGAATTTCGCAATAAACATTACATTCACGAACACGTCTTGCTATAAGCTGATTGTACTGTCCGCCGAAATCCAAAACTATTACAATTTCCTTTTCCGGATAATTCATTGCTTTACTTTCCTTTCTGAAAATTCACAATTATTTATAGATAATGTCCTCTCTTGCAGGACCGTTTGAAACCATTGTAATCGGAACACCGATTTCCTTTTCTGCAAATTCAATGTATTCTATGCATTCCTTAGGAAGGTCGCTGTAATTCTTGATTCCTGTAATATCAGATTTCCAGCCCTTTAATGTTTTTAAAACAGGCTTGCATCTTTTAAGCTTAGTAGTTGAAGGGAAATAATCAATAACTTCACCGTCAAGCTCATATGCAACGCATACGGGAATTTCATCAAGATATCCCAAAGCGTCAAGTACAGTAAAAGCAATCTGTGTTGCGCCCTGAACCTGACAGCCGTAGCGTGTTGCAACTAAGTCAAGCCAGCCCATACGTCTCGGACGGCCTGTTGTTGCACCGTATTCACCGCCGTCGCCGCCGTGCTTTCTAAGCTTGTCAGCCTCTTCGCCGAAGATTTCGCTTACAAACTCACCTGCGCCTACTGCGCTTGAGTAAGCCTTTACAACAGTTACAACATCCTTGATTTCGTAAGGCGGAATACCGCCTGCGCCTACTGCGCCGTAGCCTGCAATAGTATTTGATGAAGTTACCATTGGATAAATACCGAAGTCGGTATCCTTTAATGCACCCAACTGACCTTCAAGCAGAATGTTCTTGCCCTCTTTAACAGCGTTGTGAATAAACGTAAATGAATCTCCTACATAGGGCGCAATAGCTTCTTTATATTCCATAAGCTTGTCAAACACTTCGTCTGTTGTAATTTCAGGCTTATTATAAAGGTTCTTAAGAGTAGTATTTTTAATTTCAAGAGCGTGATTGATTTTTTCCTTTAAGCTGTCCATATCATCAAAAAGCTCGTTAATCTGAAAACCGATTTTTGAATATTTATCTGAATAGAAAGGTGCAATACCGCTTTTTGTAGAACCAAAGGAATTTTTTCCGAGACGTTCTTCCTCATAGCAGTCAAAATCAACGTGGTAGGGCATTACAACCTGAGCTCTGTCAGAAATTAAAATCTTTGGTGCAGGAACTCCGCCCTCTTCAAGAGTTTTTAATTCCTTAACAAAATTCTCTACGCTGAATGCTACGCCGTTTCCGATTACGTTTGTAATATTCTGCTGAACAACACCTGACGGAAGCTGGTGCAAAGCAAACTTTCCGTATTCATTTTTTATTGTATGACCTGCGTTCGCTCCGCCCTGAAAGCGGATTACAATATCGCTGTCATTTGCAAGAACATCGGTAATTTTACCTTTGCCCTCGTCGCCCCAGTTTGCTCCAACAATAGCTTTTACCATTTTAAAAAAACTCCTTTTGACCCTTTTATATAAATAAGGTTACTTTTAATTTAATCAGACGTTGATTTCAGGCTTTTCTGTTTCAATATTTTCATAGGGTGCCAAAGCCTGCTTAACGTCATTAGCAAGAAAATCTTCTGTTTGCTCTTTAGCTCTGCCCGTGTATTTTTCAGGCTGTAAAATTGCCTCAAGCTCCTCAAGAGTAACGCCGAAAGCGTCGTCTGCGGCAATTCTCTGGAGCAAATCGTTTTCTCCGCCCTGCTCCTTAACAACCTTTGAAGCCTCCATAGAATGAACGCGGATTCTTTCGTGAAGCACCTGTCTGTCGGCGCCTCTCTTTTTAACTGCGTCCATCATAATATTCTCTGTTGCCATAAACGGAAGCTCTTTTCTGAGTCTTTGCTCAATTACCTTTGGATAAACAACAAGTCCGTCGGCAACATTTGCATAAAGGTTAAGAATTGCGTCAACAGCAAGAAATGCCTCGGGAACGCTTAAGCGCTTGTTAGCGCTGTCATCCAAGGTTCTTTCAAACCACTGGGTAGCAGTTGTGAAATATGTATTTAACACGTCAACCATTACATAACGTGAAAGAGAACCGATTCTTTCACTTCTCATAGGATTGCGTTTATACGCCATAGCAGAAGAACCGATTTGATTCTTTTCAAAAGGCTCTTCAACCTCTTTAAGGTGCTGAAGAAGTCTTATATCGTTGCTGAACTTAAATGCACTGTGTGCTATTCCTGCAAGAATATTTACAAACTGAGCGTCCAGCTTTCTTGTATAGGTTTGTCCCGAAACAGCAAAACAACCTTTATAGCCCATTTTTTCAGCAATTTTCCTGTCAAGCTCTTTAACCTTTTCGTGGTCGCCGTCAAACAGCTCCAAAAAGCTTGCCTGTGTGCCTGTTGTGCCCTTTGAGCCTAAAAGCTTCGCTTTTGAAAGCTGATATTCAATATCCTCTAAATCCATAAGCAAATCCTGAATCCAGAGAGTTGCTCTTTTTCCCACTGTTGTAGGCTGTGCAGGCTGAAAATGTGTAAAAGCAAGTGTTGGCAAAGCCTTGTATTCATCAGCAAATTTTGCAAGATTTCTGATAACAGTAACAAGCTTATTTCTCACAAGCTTTAAAGCCTCGGTCATAATGATAATATCTGTATTATCGCCTACATAGCAGGAGGTTGCTCCCAAGTGGATAATACCCTTTGCTTTTGGACACTGAACGCCGTAAGCGTAAACGTGGCTCATTACATCGTGACGAACCAGCTTTTCTCTTTCGGTTGCAACATCATAGTTAATGTCGTCCCGATGCGCCTTTAATTCGTCAATTTGCTCCTGGGTAATAGGAAGTCCCAGCTCCATTTCGGATTCGGCAAGTGCTATCCACAGCTTTCTCCATGTGCGGAATTTCATATCAGGGGAAAATAAATATTTCATTTCTTTGTCGGCATATCTTGCAGACAATGGTGATTCGTAAGTATCTTTAGCCATTTTTCTTCTCCTTAAGAGGTAATTTTTTATCAAAATTCATTCCGCCGCGCTCTTTTCCTTTTAACGATTGTTTTGTTATGGCGGCAGGGTATTTTCCTGTAAAGCAAGCGTCACAATAGCCTTCATTTTTATTGAATATCATTTCGCCTAAGCATTCGGCCGGCAAATATCCCAGTGAGTCGGCACCGCTTAGCCGGCAAATTTCATCAACAGTATGATTGCAGGCAATAAGCTCTTCGCGTGAGGGAATGTCCGTGCCGTAGTAACAGGGCCACATAAACGGAGGCGAGCTTATACGCATATGAACCTCTTTAGCACCTGCTTCTCTGAGCATTGTAACAATTCTGTCAACGGTAGTACCTCTTACAATACTGTCGTCTATCATAACAACTCTTTTTCCTTTTACGGAAGTGATAAGAGGGTTAAGCTTTAGTCTGACGCTCTTCATTCGCTCCTTTTGAGTCGGTTTAATAAAGGTTCTGCCAATGTAATTGTTTTTTACAATACCTTTTTCATAAGGAATACCCGATTCCTCACTGTATCCGATTGCTGCGTCAATACCCGATTCCGGAACACCTATAACAAGGTCGGCTTCAACGGGAAACTTTCTTGCAAGTATTCTTCCCGCCTGCTTTCTCGCCTCATAAACGCTTACAGAATCAATAATGGAATCTGTACGCGCAAAATAAATATATTCAAAAATACAAAGGGATTTTTTTACGTTTTCAACAGCCTTCATACTGCGTATGCCGTCATCATCAACAACAACTATTTCACCAGGCTCAATATCACGGACAAATTCTGCACCGCAGGCGTCAAGAGCCGCACTTTCACTGGCAAAAACAATGCTGCCGTTTAATTTGCCCATACAAAGAGGCTTAAAGCCGTGAGGGTCTCTGGCGGCTATGATTTTTCTCGGACTCATTACCAACAGCGAATAAGCTCCCTCAATTTTTTTCATAGCTTGTTTAACCGCTTCTTCAACAGAATGACATTTAAGACGCTCGCGGGCAATTACATAACAGATAACTTCACTGTCGATTGTCGTTTGGAAAATTGCTCCTCGCTTTTCAAGCTCTTTTCTTATTTCTACTGCGTTTGTTAGATTTCCGTTATGTGCAACGGCAATTGTACCCTTTACATAACGCATAACAAGCGGCTGTGCATTTTCCAGCACAGAGCCGCCTGCAGTTGA
This sequence comes from uncultured bacterium, assembly GCA_945949625.1. Taxonomy (GTDB): domain Bacteria; phylum Bacillota; class Clostridia; order Oscillospirales; family Acutalibacteraceae; genus Ruminococcoides. Next base: position 7,356 of record CAMFFI010000025.1, read on the forward strand.
ATAACGAACATGTGACACCGCCATCTGTCCGCTTAAAGAATCTAAAATTTCATTGTTGAAAACCTCGGTAACAAGTCCCATATCCTTGTGATAGTCTATTACACCGCAGTCACTTACAGCTATACCGCAGCTTTCCTGTCCTCTGTGCTGCAGCGCTAAAAGTCCGTTGTAACAGGCATAGGCAGGGTCTAAAGAGCCGTCGCTGTATATTCCGAAAACTCCACAATCCTCGTGCAGTTCTTCTTTTGAAAAATTATCAAAGTTACTAACCAAAGGTTCCACCGTCCGATATTTTATATTACCTGTTTTATGTCGATGATTATGCAAGACCGATTCTCTTCATCATTTCAGCGTATGCTTCTTCAACACCGCCCATATCACGGCGGAAACGGTCTTTATCAAGTTTTTCCTGAGTATCAATATCCCAAAAACGGCAGGTATCAGGAGAAATTTCGTCAGCAAGAATTATATCACCGTGGAAACGGCCGAATTCAATTTTGAAATCAATCAAATCAACCTTACATTCTTTGAAAAACTCTACCATAATTTCGTTGATTTTAAGCGCCATATGAGAAATCTTTTCAATTTCTTCCTTTGTAGCCAAATCAGCCGCAAGAATATGGTATTCATTAACCATAGGGTCGCCTAAATCGTCGTCTTTATAGCAAAATTCAAGTACGGGAACCTTCATTACTGTTCCCTCGGGAAGTCCCAAACGCTTTGAAAGACTGCCGGCCGCTTTATTTCTTACAATTACTTCAAGAGGAACAATCTCAACTTTTTTGAGGACTGTTTCCCTGTCGTTTAATTCTTCAACAAAATCAGTGGGTATGCCCTTTTTCTCAAGAAGCTGGAACATATAGTTGCTCATTCTGTTGTTTACAACGCCTTTGCCAACAATAGTACCTTTTTTCTCACCGTTGAAAGCAGTAGCGTCATCCTTATAGGATACAATACAGTAATCAGGGTTGTCAGTTGCAAATACTTTTTTTGCTTTTCCTTCATAAAGCTGTTCTTTCTTTTCCATTGAATGTTCCTCCAAATTCTACATCTTGTGTGTTCACTAAAAGTTGTACCTGTAAAACACAATAATTTTACTAATTAATTATAATATAAAAAAGCTTTATAAGCAATAAGATTATATAAAAATTTTAGATTTTTATTATATTGTGAAAAAATTAACACTATAACTGCAAAATATTATATTAAATCACCTTAACAAAACAATTTTCCCAAAATTTTTATAAAGAGATAAAATTTTTCTTGATTTTTTCTATAAGCTATTGTATAATAAATTTTGTTACTTGCCGGTGTGTCGGAATTGGCAGACGAGACAGACTCAAAATCTGTTGTCAGCAATGGCGTGTGGGTTCGAGTCCCACCACCGGCACCAAACATTTAATCCTCTAAAATGGCTTTATATCGCTGTTTTAGAGGTATTTTTTTGCTAAAGTATCGTAATTGTGTAGCAATCAAAATCTTAAAAACTTCGGAGATTCAAGGAATATTTATGAAAAATTCAAATGAATTAAAAATTATTGCACATATTCACAATGACTTTACCGAAAAATTCGGTATTCCAAGGCAAAGCGGCTTAGTTGACACATTGCAATCAAAAATTGTTTTTACGCCTGAGTACAGAAATAAAGACTCTTTAAGAGGACTGGATGAATACACTCACATATGGCTTTTATGGATATTTTCCAAGGCTGTCAATAAAGAGTGGTCACCTACCGTAAGACCGCCAAGATTAGGCGGTAACAAACGTGTGGGCGTTTTTGCCAGCCGTTCGCCTTTTCGGCCTAATTCCATTGGGCTGTCCTCTGTAAAAATAGAAAAAATTGACCTTAACTCGCCGCTCGGTCCTGTTATTTATGTTTCGGGCGCAGATATTTTGAACAACACACCGATTATTGACATAAAGCCTTATCTTCCCTACACCGACTGTCACAGTGACGCCGGCAACGGCTTTGCTTACAGCAAAAAAGACGGCGCTTTGCAGGTGGATTTTCCCACAGAGCTTTTGAATATTATTCCTAAAGAAAAGCAAAATACTATAATTGATATACTTGCTCAGGATCCGAGACCGGGTTATCAAAGCGAGCAAAACAGAATATATAAAATGGCTTTCGGCGGATTTGAAATTCATTTTTCCGTATTGGAAAATACTCTTAAGGTTCACAGTGTTTTTTCCTCTGAAAACAACTTAAACAATGCTTAAAAATTTTTAATTTGCCGTTTTTATATTGTATTTTCAGTCAAAATTTGATAAAATAAATAAAAATGTGAAAGCGGATGATTGAATGAAACAAAAACACGTAATAGATTTGGAAAGCTTAAGCCGCAGTCAGCTTGAAAGAGTTATTAATCTGGCGGAGGAAATTATGAAAGCGCCGGAAAAATACCAACACGCCTGCGACGGAAAAATCCTTGCAACGCTTTTTTATGAGCCAAGCACAAGAACACAAATGTCATTCCAGACAGCTATGTTAAGATTAGGCGGAAGAACAATCGGTTTCGACAATCCAATGAACTCTTCCGTTGCAAAAGGTGAAAATCTTAAGGACACAATAAAAATTGTCAGCGGCTATGCTGATATAATCGCTATGCGTCATCCCATGGAGGGTTCTTCAAAAGCCGGAGCGTTATTCAGCAGTGTCCCCGTTATTAACGGCGGTGACGGAGGTCATTTTCACCCAACTCAGACCTTAACCGACGTTATTACTCTTAATAATGAAAAAGGAAGATTAACAGACCTTACTATCGGTTTGTGCGGAGATTTATTGAACGGAAGAACAGTTCATTCGCTGATTAAAACAATGTCACATTTTGAAAATAATAAATTTGTTCTGATTTCTACAAAGGCACTTTCTTTACCTGCATATATTAAAAGCGTTCTTGATAAAGCACATTGTCCGTACAAAGAGGTTACAAGCCTTAAAGAGGCAATTTCGGAGCTTGATGTACTTTATATGACAAGAATTCAGCAGGAGCGCTTTGCAACACAACAGGAATATGAAGAACAAAAGGGAATTTTTGTTCTTGACACAAACAAGCTTAGATATGCAAAAAAAGATATGGTGATTCTTCATCCGCTTCCGAGAGTTGATGAAATTGAGGTTGCTGTTGATGACGACCCGAGAGCCTGCTATTTTGAACAGGCTGTTTACGGTATGTACGGAAGAATGGCTTTGATTTATCTATTGCTTAACGATAAGGACTTTGCATTTGATTATTACAAGCCTCAGCTT
>CAMFFI010000026.1 GCA_945949625.1 uncultured bacterium
TATATCTCATCGCTCTTCTATTATACCATATTTTTCTTGTGAAGACAGGTTCTAAATTCAAGAATAGAAAATAGTATAGATCGATTGGAAATAAAGTGGGACAAATTTCTGCTGAAAAATTTAAAGCTGGAATATTTATACAATAATTTAACATTTTGCAATTTTATCAACATTTTCAAAAAACGCCATTAATGTTAAGAACTGTTGATAAATGTGGAAAATCATTCTCGTCACAATCATATTCAACATAAAACTAACAACTATTAAACAGATTTTTCACTATCAAAATTTTGTCGGGATCTAATTAATAAACAACTATTTATTGGGAAACAGAGAATGAAATGATTGCAGAAATTTGTCCTATTAAAAGATTTTCAACACTACAATTCCAACAAAATCCGGTAAAAATCATTAAAACAAGCTATTTTGCAGATAAATGTCCCATTTCTGCAGATAAATGTCCTATTTCGTGCAGAAATTTGTCCTACTTCTGCAGATAAATGTCCCATTTCTGCAGAAATTTGTCCTATTTAGAGAAAAAATTTGGCTATTTATAGCCATAAATGAGCCCCCTAAAACAAGTAAAACAAGATATAAATATTATATAAAATATAATAAACAAGATAAAAACAGAATTTTTCTTATCTTATGTTATCATACAAACGCATAATTTTTGTATTTATTTTTTACTAAATTCTATCTCCTGTTTATACTGCTCCAATAATTCCTGTATTGCTTCAAGTTCCTTTGAAGGACAAATTTCTATCAATCGCTTAACAGCTATATCAACTGTTTTAAGTTCTCTGAAAATTTTCTTTGTTTGTATTTCTTGTTCCGATTCATTTTGCATACAATTTGCTTCTCTATCCATTAAAGAAATTTTATCCTCATAAATCTGATCAATTTTACTATGCTGTAATTGTAACTGAACTTCAATTCTGGTTTCAAGTTCTTTAAGGGTTCTATTGTACTTTTCAATTACTTGCTCTGTTTTTTCTTTTTCTTTAGTAAGATCTATCATCTGTCCTGAATTTATACTACCCGATTCGAGTTTTTGAATGATCTGCGAAAGTTCTTTCTCTGACTGAACAAGTTTTCTTCTATGGTAGATCTGAGATGTTCTATCTTTAGATACAGCAGTATTAGTTTGAGAGATAACAGCTTTTACTTGCTTGGCAAAACTTAAAACTAATACTGTTGCATATTTTTTATTTTCAGAATCTGAATCATTTCTTTTCAAAGCCTTATTTATGATATCGGCTGAATAACTTTGATACTTACTCGGTAATTGAGCTAATGACGCCGCTGTATTGATATCTATTATATCAGAATAAAGTAATTCTTTTAACGAGTGCGAAAGTTCTGAAGTTATTGTTATCAGTTTACTTGCCTGACGTTCGTTTATGTTAAATGCCTGAGATACATATTCTCTGAACTTTTTTGCAGCTTCTTTTTCAGAGGTCGACTCAAACTGATTAAGTTTTACAAGGTATTTCTCAATTATCTGAATTTTTTCTTCATTTGTGTATTCTCTTGTTTCACTGTTTGCAAAAAAGAGCATTTTCAGAATGTCCAATTCTGAAAGATCACTCCTGATCGTTGCTTTAATTTTATCTCTGCCAAGAAGCTTTACCGCTTTTGTTCTTCTTTCACCTGAAATAAGCAGGTATTTATCTGGTTCTATTTCAGCTACAACAATATTGTGAAGCATGCCGTTTTCTTCAATATTTTTTGCAAGTTCAGCAATGTTTTCCTCTGTATCATTTGAACTGAAAATATTGTCTTTATTTATGACAATTGAATCTATGGGGATAATTTCAGTGCGTTCAACCGCTTTTTGTTCCTTCTCTACGGTATCAGCAAGCTTTGCGAATCGTGCAGCAGCTCCCGCAGTATTTAATTTTTTTGCCATTACTTTCCGGTCTCCTTTATAATTTTTTCAAGCTCATCTGCGACTTTTATATAGTCTTTTGTTACTTCTTCTCTTTTTCCGTAAATTATAAGGGGCTGATGTTCTGTAAGACTTTTTTCTACTATAGTTGTTTTTCTTATTTCTGTATCAAAGAAGTGATAAGATTTAAGGGCAGCTTTAAACTGTTCAACATAGAATTTCTGAACGGAAGTATTTTCTTTTTTGGTAAAAAGAATTCCTGCGACCTTCAAATTGGAGTTAACGCATTGCTGAATATTTGAAATAAACTCGTTCATTGCAAAAATACTGTCGATACCATACTCCGTTGCTTCACATGGAAGAATTGTGTAATCGCTTGCTGTAAGTGCGTTTGTGGTAAGATTATTTCTTGCCGGAGGGCAATCTATGATTACATAATCAAATTCTGAGTCTATTTCTTTCAGTTTTTTCTTTAAAACAAATTCTTTAGCCATTGGAAGTGTAGTTAGAAAGGTATCTGCCTTATCCAGATTTACATTTGATGGAATTAATTTCAGATTATTGATGTTGGTATCAATAATGGCAGATCTTGTCGGAACATCATTGCAAATAACATCGTAAACACTGGTTTCGTCTTTGCTTATGTATTTGTCAAGGTAAGTAGTTGCGTTTGCCTGTGGGTCAATATCTGTGAGCAACACTCTTTTGCCCTTTAATTCAGCAAAAATAGCTGCTAAATTTACGCTTGCAGTAGTTTTACCCGCACCGCCTTTTCTGTTAAGCAACGATATAACGATCATTATTACTGTTCCTTTCCTGAAATCTGTCTGTACAAAAAATGAGCACAGACGGACTTATAATTGAAATTTCGGCTTTTATCAATTCTCATTATAGCATAATACTGAGCGATTTTCAATGCTGTGATCTGCAAATTTTAGAAAATGCACTGAGTGCAAATTGAAAAAAATGTCAGTAGGATATTCTTTAAAACTTATTTTTTAGTTTTGCACTCAGTGCATTTTTCAAAAAATTCGGTTAACTGTCATTATGAAGTAGATAATTGCTTGATTTGTACAATGAAGATATGATATAATAAACCAGTAAAATTCTAAACAATTCAGAGAAGGGGAAAAGATGATTAAAATAGTTGCAGAGCATTTTGTGAAAGAAGAATCAAGAGACAGCTTTATGGCGCTTGCGAGGGATCTTGTTAATGAAAGCCGAAAAGAAACGGGTAATATTTCATATCATCTCTGCGTTGACAGAGCTGATCAGTTGCATTTTACTTTTATTGAGGAATGGCAGGACACTAATGCAATTAAGGCTCATAACAGTTCAATCCACTTTTCAAGGATAGTTCCGAAGTTGAGAGAATGTGCTGCAAAAGCAGGGAATAGCTGTTTTTATGATGAACTTTATTGAATGATTATAAATAACAATGAAAAAAGAAAATACACGAGAGAAAATTTTTGCAATTGCAAAGAAAAAATACGGAACAGAGCCGGAGTATTTGTGGCTTAGTTCTCCGTACAATGCAGTTCTAAGACATACTGATAACAAGAAATGGTATGCAATTCTGATGAAGGTATCAAGGAGCAAACTGGGACTTTCAGGAGATGAGACAGTTGATAAACTTGATATCAAGTGCGATCCGCTTATGTCAGGCTCCCTTCTTATGGAGAATGGAATTTTTCCCGGCTATCATATGCATAAGGGAAACTGGCTCACTGTTTTGCTTGACGGAACTGTTGGCTTGAAAAAAATAGAGTGGCTGCTTGATCTGAGCTATGGACTTACAGCGTCAAAAAAGAGCAGATCCATACACAATACTAAGTGGATCATTCCGGCAAATCCAAAATACTACGATATTGACAAGGAAATTTCAGAAAGCAAGGATAGGACTATTCTTTGGAAACAAAGCAATTCAATAGCAGTTGGAGATACTGTTTTCATTTATGTAGGTGCTCCTGTTTCGGCTATTCGATATCAGTGTGAAGCAATAGAGGTGGATATTCCTTATAGTTACAGTGATGAAAAACTGCAAATAAACAGAGCAATTAGGCTGAAGATTATCAGAAAATTTGATAAATTCCCGATCAGTATTGAAAGAATGAAAGTGCACGGAGTTTTTGCTGTAAGAGGAGCAAGAGGAATGCCTCAAGGTCTGATAGAGGAAATAAATACTCTTTATAGTGATTAATTTTTATGCAGCAAAAACAGGCTGCGTTCATATTGCCTTTCAGAACTGCGAGAATGAGTTGTATTGGCATTGTGACAAGATGTTAATGTTTCTATACGTCTTAAAGCAAAATGCCTTAAAACGCATTTTGAAACGTTTTAAGCCTATGCAACAAATCGTAGCAATGCAATAAAAACAGCAACGTCATTTTTTAGTGCTGCTGTTTGGGCTTTTCTCAAAAATAAATTTTATATAAATTTGTGTATAAACATATTGACAAATTCGCAGAATAGATATACTATTATGGTATGATATCAATGGCATTATGCCTAAAATAAAGGAGTGTCAATTATGAACGCAGACAGAAGAAAAGTTGTCCTTATCGGAACAGGAATGGTCGGAATGAGTTTTGCCTATTCGCTCGTTAATCAGGGTGGTATCTGCAACGAGTTGGTTCTCATCGACATAGACAAAAAGCGTGCAAATGGTGAAGCGATGGATCTTAATCACGGTTTGGCATTTGCAAAGTCAAATATGAAGATATGTGCAGGCGAGTATAAGGACTGCAAGGACGCAGACATTGTTGTAATTTCAGCAGGCGTAGCTCAGAAGGAAGGCGAAACACGCCTTGATCTGCTTCAGAGGAATGTTGAAGTATTCCGTTCTATCATCGGGCCTGTAATAAAGTCCGGATTTGACGGTATATTCCTTGTTGCAACAAATCCTGTTGACATAATGACAAGAGTTACCTTTGAGTTGAGTCGTTTTGGCGCATCGAGGGTTATCGGAACAGGCACATCGCTCGATACTGCAAGACTTCGTTATCTGCTTGGCGACTACTTTACGGTTGATCCCAAGAATATTCACGGATATGTAATTGGCGAGCATGGTGACAGCGAGTTTGTTCCGTTTTCACAGGTTCTCCTTGCTACAAAGCCGGTCAAGTCGATTCTTGAGGACGACCGCAATGAATATTGTATTGACGATATGCAGCACATAGAGGAACAGGTTCGTACTGCGGCATACAAGATCATAGAGGCAAAGCGTGCAACTTACTATGGAATCGGCATGGCGATCACAAGGATAGTAAAGGCAATTCTCGGCGATGAAAACTCCGTGCTTACAGTTTCAGCAAAGCTCTGCGGTGAATATGATACACGAGATGTATTTATCGGTGTTCCCTGTATAATCGGCAGGAACGGTGTCAAGGAAATAGTCGAGCTTAATCTTACCGATGATGAGAAGGAGAAGTTCCAGAAATCCAGCGGAGTTCTCAGCGAATACTTTAACGGACTTAAACTTTAATTATTAAAGTTTAAGCTTTTGCGAAGTGCTTCGAGGCTGTTTGTGGGACTTTGCCCCACACCCTACCAAAAGCTCTGCCTTTGGAATTAGCTAAAGGGTTATAAACCCTTTAGAATCCCATTATAAAAAATCTTTTTTTACAGAACAAGCACACCTAAATGGGTGCGCTTGTTTATTTTATTATTTCATTTTCTACAATGTCATAATGGCAGTTGATCCAAGTTTCACAATCCAATTTATTGCCGTTCTTTAAAGCTTCAAAGATGTGTCTGTGAGCCTCTGTCAGGCTGTCCCTTATATCTTCGGACGCATTATGCAGGCATTCATTTATCCAACGACGGTAAATGGAGATAACGGCTTCCGCAATGCTTATCCATAATCCGTTTTGAGTTGCCATAATCAGAGTATAGTGGAAATCATAATCGCAGTTATTCTGTTCTTCAAGAGTATCGGCATTTTGCTCGGCGGCTAAAGCTTCTGAAAGTTTTTCTGAATATTCTTCAGAAAGACCGCTTTCAATGATCGTAAAGCAAACCGCCTTGTCAAGGTTTCTGCGGAACGAGCAAACCTCCTCGCGGTCTATCTGCTTTAGCATCATCATCATGTTAAGCATTTCGCTGACAGTTCCGGATATTTTGTTGACGATATAATTTCCCGAACCTGCGCGGCTTTCAATGATACCCATATTTTCAAGCGAGCGAATGGCTTCTCTTATGGAATTTCGGCTGATCGAGAGTGTTTCTGCAAGCGCTCGTTCCGTGGGGAGTCTTTCGCCAACGGTAAGTTGTCCGCTTTCAATAAGCTTGTAAAGATAATCTATGACTTTTTGATATTCACGTTTATTCTGCATATTATATCTCCGTTATCGCAGGTAAGAAAATAAATTTGCACCGAGAACTGTAAGAATGCCTGAAATAACTATCGAGAGACTGCTCATAGCGCCTTCAACTTCGCCAAGCTCCATAGCCTTTGCAGTGCCGATAGCGTGCGATGCAGAGCCGAGACCCACGCCCTTGGCAATAGGGTCTTTTATGCGGAATAGCTTGTATACGAAATCCGCGAGAATGTTTCCAAGGACTCCTGTTATTATAATTACAGCGACTGTGACAGAGACGTATCCGCCAAGCTCGTCAGAAACGCCCATGCCTATTGCTGTAGTAATTGACTTTGGCAGGAAGGTTACATAGGTTTGGTGGTCAAAGTCAAACACAACGGCAAATAAAAAGATACAGCATAAACTTGTGAGCATTCCTGAAATTATTCCTGAGAAAACAGCTTTCCAGTTCTTTTTCAGTTGCTCAAACTGCTCGTAAAGCGGGACTGCAAGACAAACAGTTGCAGGAGTAAGAAGATAGCTTATGTATTTAGCGCCTTCGTTGTATGTTTTATAATCGACCTTAAAAATCAACAGTACTGCAATAGTCACAATGATTGAAATAAGCAGCGGATTGAAAATTCCAAGGCGGAACTTCTTTTTCAGCAAAGCCCCTATAAAATAGGCTGTAAGGCTTACAAATACTCCGAAAAATACGGATTCCGAGAAAAGATTACTCATTGGTTTCAGCTCCCTTTTTTTCAAATTTTCTTACCGTTTGCGTAACCATAGCCGAAACGCCCATAACAATTACAGTAGAAAAGGCTGTAATTACCAGATATGAAGCCCATGAGGAACGGATAAGGCTCCATGACTCCATAAGCCCTACTGCTGCCGGAATGAACATTACCGGCATTATCTCGATAAGAAACAAGGCTGTTTCGCGTACATCTTCCACTTTTATTATGTGAAGAGCCAGACATAAAAACATAAGGAATACACCGTAAACACTTGCGGAAATAGGCAGAGGAATCAGCCATTTTAATAATTCTCCCGCAAAGGAAACAGCGGCGATAATCAAAAATTGTTTCAGATACTTCATAAAATTTCATCCTCCAAATTGGTACTACCAATTTATTATAGCACAACGTTTTTTAAAATGCAAGTATTTGCAGATGCAATATTTAAGGCACCTTAACGGACTGGATTATCCGATAAAGGCGCCTTTTTTAAAATACAAACTGAACAAGCAGCATATAGCAGATCGTTCCGACTGCAATTGAGAGCAGTATATTTCTTTTCCGTAAATGGAGGAATATGATAAATACAATGGAAATAAACTCCGGCAAACCGTGACTTCCGCCGATAATATCGGTATTTCTCAGACAATATACTACAAGAAGTCCGAAAACTGCCTAAGGGAGAACCTTTCCGAGATATTGTATGTATTTTGGTGTAGGTTTTCCTGCGGGAAATACTATAAACGGTAAAAATCTTGTAATAAGCGTCCCAAGAACGACCATAAGGATAGTAATTGCTTGCTGAGTCAGTGACATGGTCATTCCATATCACCCTCAAGCTTTTTTTGCGCAAAGAACATAAACCAGCCATTGTCTATATTTTCGGGAATTTTTGCTGTATAATTGATAGAGAAACTCTCATCACACATCCCGAATATAAGATATATCTTTTTCCAGCCTGTACCCTTGTACTTGTCAAGCATTGAAATTCCGTAAAACAAGTGCCTTGCATCAAGAGTAGCAATGGCAGCAGAGTGAATATCTTCCGTAAGTATTTTAAGATAGTCCGCCATTAGTTTCTTCCTTTCAGTATCGGAGCCAGCTTTTTGTAGATCAGCATAGTAAACACGCCTATAAGCATACCCTTGAGGAAATTGAACGGTGCAATGCTGTAAAGGCACATATCAAATTTTGTCTTTATGAACGGCATATACTTGAACGAAGCAAGTATTGCGTCGATCGGCATAAATTTTTCAAAAAGCGGGACAAGCACGAAATAATTCATAAAAACTCCTGCCAAAGCCATTACAAGGCTTCCTGCAATGCAAGAGAGCCATGCAGTTTTCTTGGTTTTGTTGAGCTTGTAGATAAGTCCTGCCGTGAATACAAAAGAGCTGCCTATGAAGAAGTTTGCCAACTCTCCTACGCCTCCCGTGCTTGATGAGAAAAGCTGCAAGCCGTTTTTGATAAGCTCTATCACTACTCCGACCATAGGACCGAATGCAAATGCTCCGATAAGAGCCGGAAAATCCGATAGATCAAGCTTTACAAAGGACGGTGCGATAACAGGCACCGGAATTTCAAGAAATGCCAGTACAAAGGCAATAACAGATAAAATAGCGGTCATTGTCATAGTTCTTGTGCTAAATCTTGCGCTTTTTGCGGATTTGATATCAGTCGTCATAATTCTCCTTTAGAGATATGTTTGAATTAAAAATGCTCCGTTGAGTATCACAACGGAGCATTTCTGCATATCTTCTTTCATCCGGACTATACCGTCGGTAGCGGAATTTCACCGCTTCAGCTCTCGCTCGCAGACTTTACTGCCGGTCAGGAATCTCACCCTGCCCCGAAGACAAATTTGTATTAATAACAGCAAGAAACTTCCAATGTTGTAATGTTCCTTGCTACAACTAAAGTATAGCACTAATTCATTTCAATGTCAATGATCCGCACCTATGAATATTTATTAATTTTATGTGAATCAGCCTCTCATAGTATCCTATGGGCAATTTGATATTTTTATTGACTTTAAAATTGAATTATAGTATAATATTTCTATAAAAATCGGAGCGTTTTAAGTAAATATGCTCTTTTCAAGGAGGGGATATTATGTCCGTAAAAACTTTTCCTGAGGTCAAGAAGATGCTGGGATTTGGCTGTATGCGTTTACCCATGGATGGTGACAAGATCGACATTGAGCAGTTCAAGAAAATGGTAGATGTATTCATGGCGAACGGCTTCAACTACTTTGATACGGCTCATATTTACCATGACGGCGAGAGCGAAAAAGCAATTCGCGAGGCTGTAAGCAGCCGTTATCCTCGTGAGAGCTTTATTCTCACAGACAAGCTCACTACCAACTGCTTCAACAAGCAGGAAGATATACGCCCGCTTTTTAAGCAGCAGCTAAAGGACAGCGGAGTTGATTACTTTGACTTCTACCTTATGCACTCTCAGGATGCGGCAATTTATGAAAAATTCCGCAGGTGCAACGCTTATGAAACTGCTCTTGAAATGCAGAAAGAGGGTAAATTCAGACACTTTGGAATCTCATTTCATGACAAGGCTGAGGTCCTCGAACAGATATTAAAAGATTATCCTCAGATAGAAGCGGTGCAGATCCAGTTCAACTATCTTGATTACGGCGATCCTGCTGTTGACAGCAAGAGAGTATATGAGGTCTGTGAAAAATACGGCAAGGCTGTAATCGTAATGGAGCCTGTAAAGGGCGGAAACCTCGTAAATCTTCCCGAAAAGGCACAGGGTATCCTTGACAGTCTCAACAGTGGTATGAGCAATGCGAGCTATGCTATCCGTTTTGCAGCAAGTTTCCCGAATATGTTCATGGTGCTCTCGGGAATGAGTGATCTTGCGCAGATAAATGATAACATGAGCTATATGAAGGATTTCAAACCGCTTGACGAAAAGGAAATGCAGGCTGTAAATGATGTACGCAAGGCATTCAGCGAGATAAACCTCATTCCATGCACAGCCTGTCATTACTGTACAAGCGGATGTCCGATGAATATCAGTATTCCTGAGCTGTTCTCGTGTTACAATCACAAGGTAAATTTTCATGATTGGAATCAGGGCTACTATTATTCTCAGATCACACGAGACGGCGGAAAGCCTTCAGAATGTATTGAGTGCGGTCAGTGTGAGGGTATCTGTCCTCAGCATCTTGAAATCATACGTCTGCTGAAAGATGTATCGGGAGAATTTGAGAAAAAATAAAGGAGACCAGCTATGAAAAGTCAATAGAAAGAAACAAGAATTAACAAAAAAT
>CAMFFI010000027.1 GCA_945949625.1 uncultured bacterium
AAGACTGTCGCCCGGACGAACTACATAGGAGCTTATGGGTGTTGTATCATCAACAGGAATAACAAGCTTTTGTCCGATATAAATTTTGTTTGCGTCTTGTATATTGTTGTATCTTAAAATGTTGCCAACCGTTGTTCCGAAGAATTGTGCTATTCCAAACAGGGTATTGCCTTTTCTTACTGTGTATAATACAGTATCCATTTTAGAACCTCCTAAAATTTTAATATAACTCCTGCTATAATAATATACATTAAAAATAAATTGGTGCATAAGGTTGTATAAAATTTAAGCTTTCCGTTAAAAATAAAATAAAAACGGAGGCTTTAAAAATGGAAACAGTTATTACAAAGGTTTATGCAAGAGAAATTTTAGATTCAAGGGGAAACCCAACCGTTCAGGCTGATGTTGTTCTTTCTGACGGAACAATTGGGAGAGCGTCTGTTCCGTCAGGCGCTTCAACCGGAGCTTTTGAAGCTCACGAGCTGAGAGATAATGACAACCGATATATGGGCAGAGGTGTTGAAGGTGCTGTAAAAAACGTAAACAGCGTTATTTGCGATTTGCTTACTTCAAAATCACCCTTTTGTCAGATTGATATTGACAGCGCTATGATTGACGCGGATAACAGCAATAATAAATCAAACTTAGGCGCAAATGCAATTCTTGCGGTATCACTGGCAAATGCAAAAGCGGCGGCAAAGTCCTTGAAAATTCCGCTGTATAAGTATTTAGGAGGTATTTATGCCCACAGACTTCCTGTTCCTATGATGAATATTTTAAACGGAGGCGCTCACGCTTCCAATAATGTTGATATTCAGGAATTTATGATTATGCCCGTAGGTGCCTGCTGTTTTAAGGAAGCATTGAGAATGTGCTGTGAAATTTATCACACCTTGGGCGGAATATTAAAGGAACAGGGAAAAGCAACGTCAGTGGGAGATGAGGGCGGCTTTGCTCCGGATTTGCAAAGTGACAGAGAGGCTGTTGAGCTTATTATAAACGCAATTGAAAAGGCAGGCTTTTCAACCGAAAACGTAAAAATTGCCCTTGACGTTGCATCCTCCGAGTGGTACTCAAACGGAGAGTATTTAATGCCCAAACGCAAGCAGATGCTGACTACCGATAAGATGATTGAATATATTGAACAGCTTGTAAACGACTATCCTATTTATTCAGTGGAGGACCCTTTAAGCGAATATGACTGGAACGGCTGGTCTGAGCTGACTGAGAAAATAGGAAGCAGAGTTCAGCTTGTGGGTGATGACCTGTTTGTTACAAACAGAGAACGGCTGGACAAGGGTATTTCAATAGGCGCAGGCAATTCCGTTCTGGTAAAAATAAATCAGATAGGCACTCTTACAGAAACAATGGATACAATTCAGCGAGCTCATAACGCAGGCTACACCACGGTTATTTCTCACAGAAGCGGTGAAACCGAGGACACAACAATTGCTGATTTGGCAGTTGCGGTAAATGCAGGTCAGATTAAGACGGGAGCTCCTGCAAGAACCGACAGAACCTCAAAATACAACAGACTCCTTCAAATATCGGAGGAGCTTGACGAAAACAGCGAATACGGCTTATGCTGAAAAAATAACAAAATCTCGTTATTCCGCTCTGAAACAACATTTTCAGGGCGGATTTGTATATACTCTTGAAATGTGAAAAATCAGCAACAAGGCTGTTTGTGCAATATACACATTTTTACGGTTGGTTTTTCTACAATCAAAAGTCAACGGCATAGTGCTATTTTCTTTAAAAGGAATATAAAACTAAAGCTTTTGTGATAAAATACTTAAAAGTAAGTGGATAAAATATGAAAAAACAGACACTTGGGAGGCAATAAAGTGCTTTTTAAGAAAATAATAACAGGAGTGTTAGTTTTAACTATGGCTATTGGAACTTCTTTAACAAGTTTTTCGGCGTCTGCTTCAGCCGATTATTCCAAGGAAGCGGCACAGCTTGAAAAAACAATGTATTCAGAAAATGATTTAGGCGCAGTTTATGACAAAAACCATACTGTGTTCAAGGTGTGGGCGCCTAATGCCGAGAAGGTATCAACAAGGGTTTATGAAACCGGAAGCGACGATGAAAACGGCGCCAAAGTAATTACAACCAAGTCGATGACTCTTGATAAAAAAACAGGGGTTTGGTCTGTTAAAATAAGCGGCGATTTAAAGAATAAATACTATACATACATCATAACACGCGGCGGCAAGGACGTTGAAACCGGAGATATTTATGCAAAAGGTGCAGGCGTAAACGGTAACAGAAGTATGGTTGTGGATTTGAAAAGCACTAACCCTGAGGGTTGGAGTGAGGATAAGCACGTAACCGTTTCAAAAGCAACCGACGCGTCTGTTTGGGAAGTTTCCGTAAGAGATTTTTCAATTTCCTCAACAAGCGGTGTTTCAGAGAAAAACAGAGGCAAATATCTTGCCTTTACCGAAACGGGAACAACCGTAAATTCCACCGAGGGCAATCAGTCAACCTGCGTTGATTATTTGAAAGAATTAGGCGTAAAATACGTTCAGATAATGCCGTTTTACGATTTTGGCTCTATTGATGAGAGTAAAGACTTGTCCGACCAGTATAACTGGGGATATGACCCTAAAAACTACAATGTTCCCG
Source organism: uncultured bacterium (assembly GCA_945949625.1). Classification (GTDB taxonomy): domain Bacteria; phylum Bacillota; class Clostridia; order Oscillospirales; family Acutalibacteraceae; genus Ruminococcoides. The sequence continues at coordinate 2,632 of CAMFFI010000027.1, forward strand.
AAGGCAGCTACTCCTCCGACCCTTACAAGGGAGAAGTAAGAATTAAAGAGTGCAAAGAGATGATAAAGGCTCTTCACGACGCAGGAATCGGCGTTATTATGGATGTTGTATATAACCATACATATACTGTCGAAGACTCCTTCTTTAATTTAACCGTTCCAAATTATTATTACAGAAGAAATAATGACGGTACCTGGTCAAATGGTTCAGGCTGCGGTAACGATACAGCCTCAGAGCATAAAATGTTCAGAAAATTTATGGTTGATTCCGTAACCTACTGGGCAGAGGAATATCATATTGACGGTTTCCGTTTTGACTTAATGGGACTGCACGATGTTGATACAATGAATGAAATCAGAGCGACGCTGGATAAGCTGGAAAACGGTAAAAACATCATAATGTACGGTGAGGCTTGGAATCTTTCAACCAATGCCGAAAGCGGTACTGTTCTTGCAAACCAGAATAATATGAATAAGCTTGACGATAGAATCGGCGCCTTTGACGATACTGTTCGCGATGCTATAAAGGGCAGCAGCTTTGTTCTTAATGAAAAAGGCTTTGTTCAGTCAGGCTCACAGAAGGGTAATTTAAAAATCGGAATAGAGGCACAGTCAAAATCTACCACAGGCTGGGCAAAAGCTCCGACTCAGTGCGTAACCTATGCGTCCTGCCATGATAACTATACTCTGTATGATAAGCTTGCAGCGTCTGTAAAGGGCGAAAATCCCGATTACAGAAAAAGATATGAAGACTTAGTTGCAATGAATAAGCTCAGCGCCGCAATTGTATATACGTCGCAGGGTATTCCATTCGTTTTGTCGGGCGAAGAGTTTGCCCGTTCAAAGGACGGTGAGGGCAACAGCTACAACACAAGCAACGAGCAAAATGAGCTTGTCTGGACTAACCTTACATATTACGGAGATTTAGTTGAATATTACAAAGGCTTGATGCAGATAAGAAATAATTTTTCTGCATTCAGAGATGCTACAAATGCGTCAGCCGAAAGCATAAATTATTTAAACGATATGCCCGATGGCGTTGTGGGCTATACTTTAAATAATAACGAAAGCGGAAAGTGGAACACTGTTTGCGTTATTTTTAACGGTAACAGCGAAACAGACCAAAAGGTTAATATTAGCGGAGATAATTTACCTGAAGAATGGGTAATTTTAGCTGACGGGGAAACTGCCGGACTCAGAAAATTAGGCGTTGTAAAGGGAGAAGTTACCGTACCAAAGAGCAGTGCTTTAATCCTTGTGGATAAAGAGGGATACGAAAGCGCAGGAATTACTTCCGACAAGGGAGCTGTAAACGTAAAATATTACGATAACAGCACTCGTGAGATTTTTGCCTCTGATACTATTACCGGCAAAATCGGAGATGAATTTGATGTTACCGCAAACAATGTTATTTCAATGAACTATAATATAGTGAATACCGACGGTAGCGCAAAGGGCAAATTTACCGATGAAATCCAGCATGTCAGTGTTTACTGTGATAAATACGAAGGAACCTATTCAAATGTTACCTTTAAATATATTGATGCCGCTAACGAAGGTATGCTTGCCGACTCAATAGTAATGTCAAACAGAGAAGGTCAAAGCTACACCACTTTTTCAATTCCGTCAATAGAGGGATATAATCTTGATTTGGATAATCTTCCCGAGAACGGATGCGGAAAGTTCGGAGATAAAGACATTGAAGTCATTTATAAATATAATAAAACAACAGAGGATCAAAAGGATGTTTGCCGTGTAAATTCAATTTATATGGATACAGAGGGCAAAATTCTTGACAAAGTAACAGTAACCGGTGAAGAAAACACTGAATTTAATTCGGAGGAAAAGGAATTTAACGGTTACAGCATCGTTCAGTCCCCTTATAATGCACAGGGAACATTTGTAAAGGGTGAAATTAACATTCTTTACATATATATGGCTGACGAGGCAAGCGGATTGCCGGTTATCGTTTCAATTTGTTCGGTGGCATTTTTGCTGTTAATCGGCGGAGGAATTTTTGCTTTTTCAACAATAAGAAGCAAAAAGCGCAACAAAGCCGAGCTGGATATTGAAGACTAATCGGTATTATATTAACTTTGTAAATTTTTCTTAAGGCGAGTCTTTAAGATGATTTAGATAAAAAATTTAGGAGGAAATTTTATGACAATGTCAAAGAAAGTCATTTCTGTTGTACTTGTTATTGCAATGCTTGCAACAACCTTCTGTATTTCAGGCTTCTCTGCTTTTGCAGCCGATACAGATGAGCAAACAAGCACAGCTAACGCTAAGGCTGAGGCTGCTATGGCAATTGATAAGCAATACAGATATGACGGAACGGATTTAGGTGCAAATTATACACCTGAAGGAACAACATTCAAGGTTTGGTCACCTACATCTTCAAAAGTCACAGTAAACCTTTATGCAACAGGAAGTGACGAAGAAGAGGGCGCACAAAAACTTGGCTCTTACGAGTTAAGTCAGTTGGTTGTGCCAAGCGGCGATAGCTCCGGTGAAACAGGACTTTGGTCTGTTTATCTCGAGGGCGATTTCAAAAATATTTATTACACTTATTCAATCGAAAACAGCAAAACCAAAAAAACTGTTGAAACACAGGATGTTTATTCAAAAGCAACAGGTGTAAACGGCGACCGTTCAATGGTTGTTGACCTTGATTCAACAGACCCTGAAGGCTGGGACAAGGATACACACATTTTGCTTAACAAGAATACCGAAGCTTCAATCTGGGAAGTTCAGATTAAAGACTTTTCTTACAACGAAAATTCAGGCATAAGCAAAGCAAACCGCGGTAAATATCTTGCGTTTACAGAAACAGGCACAACCTTAAACGGTGAGGGCAATGTTTCAACCTGCGTTGATTACTTAAAAGAGCTTGGTATTACTACCGTTCATATTAATCCTTTCTACGATTTCGGTTCCATTGATGAAACAGGTTCCGACAGCCAGTTTAACTGGGGATATGACCCTAAAAACTACAATGTTCCGGAAGGCTCATACTCATCAAATCCTTACGACGGTAATGTAAGAATTAAAGAGTGTAAAGAAATGATTATGGCTCTTCATAATGCCGGTATTCAGGTTGTAATGGACGTTGTTTACAACCATACATATTCACAGGATTCTGTTTTCCAGAAAACTGTTCCGGATTACTATTACAGATTTAAAGCAGACGACAGCTGGTCAAACGGTTCAGGCTGCGGCAACGAAACTGCAACAGAGCGTGCAATGTATAGAAATTATGTTGTTCAGTCCTGCGCATACTGGGTAAATGAATACCACGTTGACGGTTTCCGTTTTGACCTTATGGGTTGTATGGATGTTGAAACAATGAACGCTATCCGTGCAGAGCTTGATAAGGTTGATACAAGAATTATGATGTACGGCGAAGGCTGGTCAGGCGGTTCATGCACACTTGACCCAACAACCTGCGAGGGTACAAAAACATACGCAGCTTCTCAGGCTAACGCAGCAAAAATGAATACAAGAATTGCATTGTTCAATGATAAAATCCGTGACGGCATTAAGGGTTCTGTATTTGATTCTACCGGTAAAGGATTTGTTCAGGGCAGCAAATTAGACGCTAAGAATATTAAAAGCGGCGTAAGAGCAAATACAGTAGGAAATAACGGTTGGAAACCAACTGCTCCTTCACAGTGCGTATCTTATTCTTCCTGTCACGATAACGCAACCTTGTATGACCGTTTGATTAATTCAACAACAGACAGCAAATCTCCCGATTATACAAAGCGTTATGCAGATTTAATTGAAATGAACAAGCTTGCTGCTGCAATTGTAATGACATCACAAGGTGTTAACTTTATGCTTGCAGGTGAAGAAATGGCTCGTACTAAGCTTGGCGATGAAAACAGCTACAAATCTGCAGCAACATTAAATATGCTCAACTGGGAAAATGTCAGCACATACGGCGACTTAGTTTCTTATTATAAGGGCTTGCTCCAGATAAGAAAAGTATTCTCACCGTTTACCGATGATACAATGGCTTCCAGTGAAAATTATAATTTCTCAAGCTCACTTGTAACTGCCGGAAATGATATATCTTACACAGTTTCCAACAATACTCCGGGCGAGTGGAGTAAGATTGCTGTAATTTACAACGGCGGCTTAACTGAAAAATCAGTTACTCTCGGTGACAAGTCAGTTACTGATTGGGTTATCGTTGCAAACAACGAATCCGCAGGTCTTGAAAAGCTCGGCGAAGTAAAAGGTTCTACATTTAAATTACCTGCTTCTTCTGCTATTATTGCTGTTGACAAAGCAAGCTTTGAGGCAACAGCACTTGAATCAAATACTTCTAAGGTTATTGTAAAATCTGTATTTGAAGATTCAGGCGAAGTTATCAGCACTCGCATACTAAGCGGTACAATCGGAACCGGTTATCAGACTGCAGAGGATACGTCAATTGATATGCAGTACGAAGTAACTCGCGTTGAAGGTGAAACAACAGGCGTATTTGAAAAAGAGCCAAAAACAGTAACATATTATTATGCAGATTATGTTCCTGAATCATTCAAAAATGCAGACTTAAACGACGACGGAAAAATAAACATTCAGGATGCAACAGTATTACAGCTCCACCTTGCTGAGGTTGATCCTTTAAGCGAGGATAAGTTTAAGCTTTCTGATATTGACTATGACACTTATGTTACAATTTCTGATGCTACTGCATTACAGTTCTATCTCGCTGAATATTCAGTATCACTTGGTAATGTTGAAGTTAATTACTATAATGCTGAAACAGGTGAAAAGCTTGCAGATTCTGTAACATTTACAGGCAGAGTAGGTAATGATTACTCAACAAGCGCTAAGAGTATTATTTGCTATTCAATAGATGAAACGAAACTCCCTGATAATCCAATCGGAGTATTTACATACGGAAAAACTGTAGTTGTAGATTACTATTATATTTACACAGGTCAGCCTCAGATATTACACATTAAGTACACTGATGATACACCTACACAGTCACAGCTTACATTGTGGGCTTGGCAGGAAAAAGTACCTCAGGAAGACGGAACAACTGCAACCATTGACCTTGCTAAGAAGGGTTCATGGCCTGGTGATCCGGTATCAACCGAAAAGGACGCAGAAGGCTGGATGACAGCAAGATTTGATACACCTGCTTCAGGTGAATTCTGCTTTATCCTTTCAATCAGCGGAAGTCCTCAGACTCAGGATTACAAGGGCTTCACACAGGAGCAGGATGAGCTTTGGGTAATTGTTGACGGCGCTCATATGGTAAATCAGGGCGATTGGCTCGACATTTACGATGTAAATCCTGAAACAAATCCGGGAGCTGCTCCAATAGCTTAATCGCTTATTTAATCAAACACAATTTCAAAAAATTTCGGCACAGCGTATGCTGTGCCGATTTTTTCTGCTTAAAATTAATTTTCTACAACGGGAGGAATAAAGTTTTCGATTGCTTTTCTGAGTTTCGGGTGACAAATTACGAAGTGTATAGCAGGCGAAGTCAGTTTTGAAATCATCGCCCATTTTCCTTCGTGCATAATAATTTGCAGATTGCGGAATGTGCTTGAAGATGTTTTTATAATAGAATAATTTGGATGTTTTAAAGAAAACTCCTCTGTTTTATTTAGATGAAGCAAGTATTCTTCATACGTATAGGGAATATTTTTTTCATAAAAGCATCCCGAAAGCGAAAGTGAAACAGGGTGTTTTTTGAACTCTTCAATTGTAAGATATGGTATTTCATTTTCAACAATATTTGATTTCAATACTTTTTCGGCAATTGCTCTTGACGAGTCTGCATAGTTTAAAATATCAGTTTTTTCCTCTTCGCTTAGGGACTTATTTGCTAAGAATTTTTTAATAGTTTCCTTATCAAGCGTGAACAGGGGAGGCACTGATAAAACATTTCTTCTTTTGCCCTCTGTTTCGCAGTCGGATAATAAAAATGCGTTAAAATCACCTGCGTTTTCATTACGGTATATATTCATAAGCGGGTGCGCTTTATTAAGCAGTGCTTCCGCACGTTTTCTGTAATAAGCAACCTCATCTTTGTTTTTTGTAAGATAATATTTTCCGTCACTGTGACTGCCTGATATTGCCTCTCCCGTAAGTGCCGCAGTGCCTGAAACCTTCAGTAAGTGCAAATATACGTTGTTTTGTACGTCTTTTAAATAATACGGAGATATCTGCCCTGTCATATACATTGGAATCCAGCTTTCAAGTCCAAGCATCATATCTTCAAAAGAACGGTTCAGATTATGTATCTGATTGAGGTGAAGACCTTTTTTCAGCATCATAGCCATACCGTACATCCACTTTTTAGGAAATTCCGAGTCCTTTGCCATTTCTTCCATAGGCATATCGCTATACATAATCACAGGTGCGGTTGATTTTGAAAGCACTGTTGCCTTTAAAAATTCAAGCTCGCTTTCCATCATATTCTTTAAACCGAAGTAGGCTTTTGAGGTGGGCAGCTGAAAGGGTACGGAGGGCACCTTTAATTCATCAAAATGAATTGCTTTTATGTATTCATTCAGGTTGAAATCATTGAGCTTTTTCAAAAGATTTTCTATTTCATCTTTGGCTTGTCCCTGACCGGCAATTAACCAGTTACGCAATTTTTCAAAATAAGCAGAGCTGTTATTCAGGTCTTGAGGTGAACATTCCAATAATTCTGCCATAATTAAATTTTTTGACTTGTTGTTCATAGCTTTTGAAACAAATCTGGCAACCTCAGAGGCAAAATTTACAGGATCGGAGGGGTTGCGTGAACCGTTTTTAATTCTGAATACAGTAGAAGAATCGTAATTGATGTGCCTGCACATATCGGTTATGTTAATGTCCATAACGGAAATAAGGGTATTGAAATTTTTTCTTAATTGTTCTTTGTTGACAGCAATAATATCCGAGCAGTTTAAAAAGCTTTCTCTGGCGGAGTTTTTTGTTATTCCTTTTATATTGTGCTTTTTAGATAAGTCTTCAATTGCACAGCAAATTTGCTCAAATGCCTCTGAATTTACTTCAGGTACTCGCTCTCCGCTGCGGTATCTGCTTAATGTAGCAGGAGAAAGACCGGACACTTCGCTGATTTCTTTTGCCGTACATTCAAGCTTTGTAACATAATCGTTAAGGACTTCTTTGAACGTCATAAGCTTACCTCCTTGATAAAATACATTATTATTATACAATAGCTTTACATAAGTTTTTTTGAATTTCCGATTTGGACAATGACTATTCGGAAATTAATAACAAATATCTTTGTGATTATTGTATAATGAACACAAGGAAAAGTAAATAGTTTTTATTATTTAGTATGTATTAATTTATTAAAAATATATTAAGTTCAAATAATCTCAAACTTTTTTAAGGAGGTAAACTTTTATGAAAAGAAAAAAATT
>CAMFFI010000028.1 GCA_945949625.1 uncultured bacterium
GGCAGGGCTTTGCTCCTGTCAAAATTCTCAGACAGCCTCAGACAATAAAACAAGCTCCGTTGTATTTGCCGACAACAATTCATCTCAATCAGCTCAGGAGGAAACAACAGCTTCTTTAAATCTTGACAGCGATGTGCTTGAGTGGGTTGATTATGCACAGTACAACCTGAAAACCGATGAGCCCGTAAAAAATGTTATACTTATGATTGGCGACGGTATGGGAGAAAACATTATTAAAGCCTCTGAAATTGTAAAAGGCGATAAGCTTGTTATGCAGGGTATTGAAAACAAAGTTTATGTTAAAACCGATTCTCTTTCAGGCACAACCGACAGTGCAGCGGCTTCAACCGCAATGAGCTGCGGCATTAAAACGCTGAATACATATTTAGGTGTTGACGGTGACGGTAAGGCTGTGGAAACAATGACTGAATTTGCCAAAGCAAGAGGTCTTAAAACAGGACTTGTTGCAACACAAATTATGCCCCACGCTACCCCGGCAGGAATGGTTTGCCATTACAATGCACGTTCCGTTTACAACACATTATTCAAGCAGATGCTCAACGCAAACATTGACGTTCTTTTCGGCGGCGGCAGCGAGTATTATAAAGGAAGTTCCGAAAAAACCGCAGTAAGCAATGATTATCAGTATGTAACAGACGAAAACGGATTGATGAACCTTACAGCCGACAAAAAATCCTTAGGTCTTTTTGCTTATCAGGCAATTATGGGTGAAAAAACTCCTTCTCTTGCAACAATGACCGAAAAATCACTTGAACTGTTAAATAACGATAAGGGATTTTTCCTGATGGTTGAAGGCAGCAACATAGACGTTCAGGAAGCAAATCTTAATATGGAAGGCACATTAAAGGAAATGCAAAGCTTTGACAAGGCTGTAAATTCTGTTCTCAAATGGGCTGAAAAAAATCCCGGAACACTTGTTATAGTAACTGCCGACCATGAAACAGGCGGAGTAACTCTTCCCGAAAATGCAACAGCCAAAGACATTAACAACGACTGCTTTACATCAGGCGGAGAACATACAAACACCAATGTTTTGTTAATGGCAGCAGGCGCTCAGGCTGATAAACTGTTCAAGGAAGACACCATTGAAAACACGGATATCAGCAAAGCAATAAGAGAACAGCTTAATAAAACCTACGGTGAGGCCGAGGTTAAGCTCCTTAACGATGCTAACAATTAAAATAAATCATATGTAATGCTAAAGCGGTGCAGTCAGTCTGCACCGCTTTTTGTTATTCACCGCAGCATCCAAAATGGTCATCCTTGGGCAAATCAGTAACCTTAGGAGGGAAAAATTCATTTGTGGGAAATTCGATTTTACTGAACATTTCGCAGGGATTATCTGACGTTGTAACACACTCCTTTTTAGGAATACAAAAATCATAAGCAGGAATAAGCATCTGCACATTTCTTTCAATCTGAACAATTGTAAATATACCGATTGTTGCCTTTACGGTACGTGAGCTTTGGGCTACAATATCCCCTCCGAAATACTGCAATACACATTCCGGAATTTTACAGGGCGGCATACATTGACCGCAGGTCTCGGCAAGACAGGCAGAAAGCGCCATAGGCTGTGCAACCTGAACTGTCGCCTTGGGCAAATTACGAGTACAGGCAGAACCGGTCTGACACTCTTCCCCGTTATTGTCGCTGGAAAATACCTTTACATTACCTTCACTTCCGTAAAGAATCACTCTCTTGCAGAAGGTGGAAAGTCCGTTGATTGTTGTAGGGATTGAACCGGGCGACATAAAGGCGTCCAGAACAATTTCAAAGAAGAAAGTCATATCAACCGCATAAAAACCTTTGTGAAAAGCCACCGGCTCAAGGTTTACCGTTGTGTAAATAACATTTGCCTCACGGATTCTTACGCTACAGGAATTGTTAATAACCGACTGGTTCACCTCGGTAAAAAACACCCTCATATCCGAAAGACAATCCTTATCTCCGCAGCTGTCATACACACGGTTTGCGTCAATACAAACTGCTTCGCCTGCATCTCCCGACGATGTGTTTACGGGAGGCTGGGTTTGAGTATTAGAAACGGTGCTTGTATAGGGTACGTCTGCCATAAGTAAATACCTCCAATGTAGATTGAGCAATATTATTGTTGTTTGCTCTGCAACACTACATTTTATGGCATTAGATTAAATATGTTACAAAGTCGAGTGCCTTGACAAGCAATTCGAGCAGTAGTGACAACCCTTGCGGTTGTCCTAAAAAACTACAAAATAATCGAGCAGACAGCTTGATATTTCTAAACCTTTTTTGCCCGACTGTTTATCAGCAGTTTTCTATAAGCAAAAAACAATGCAGAGCTTTCGCCCTGCACCGTTTCATAATAAATATTTGCATATATCAAAATCACTTATTTATATTTTCTCCATTTTGCAGAAATTAGCCATAAGCGTTTTTGTTCCTGCTTTGTCAAAAGCAATTTCAAGCATTGTATCATTGCCCATTTTTTCAGCTTTAGTTACCATACCCTTGCCAAAAACCTTATGAAGTACCATATCTCCCACGCTGTATTTGACGGAGGCTGAGCTTGTTTTTGCTTTAAAGGAATTAACATTATATCCAGTTGAAGAGCTTCTTCCAACACCCACAGGCGACGACTGCAAAGCACTTGAAAATCTACGCTCATTACCTGTAAGCTCCACAAGATTATCGGGAATTTCCTCAACAAAACGCGACTGTCTGTTGTGGGTTGTTGAACCGAAAAGCATTCTGTCCTTTGCTCTTGTAAGGTAAAGCTTTTCCTTAGCTCTTGTTATGCCTACATAAGCAAGTCTGCGCTCTTCATTTAATTCGTCAGGATTCATAATTGTAGCCATCGACGGAAAGATTCCCTCTTCCATTCCTGCAATAAACACAACCGGGAATTCAAGACCTTTTGCACTGTGCAGAGTCATCATCACAGTTGAATCGGATTCGCTGTCATAATTATCAATATCGGAAAGCAGAGAAATTTCTTCAAGAAAAGCAGAAAGCGTCGCCTCTTCCTCATAATCTTCTTCAAATTTTATAATATTTGAACGCAGTTCTTCAATATTTTCAATTCTTACCTCTGCGTTTTCCTTTTCGCTTTTAAGGTAATTTTCATAATCCGTATGTTCAAGAACAAGATTATAAATTTCCGCAAGCGTATAGTCGCCGCTGTTGTAGGCTTCAATCAAGCCGTCAATCAGAGAAACAAAAGCTTCAAGCTTTTTTGCGGCTCTTGAAAGCGTGGGATAATCGGATGCATTTTTTATTACGGTATAAATACTTTCACCAAGCCCTGCGGCAATATCAGCCGCGTGAGAAACAGTAGTATCGCCGATTGAGCGTTTCGGCTTGTTTATAATACGTCTTATTCTTACATCGTCGTGAGGATTGTTTATAACCTGCAAATATGCGGTCATATCCTTGATTTCTTCTCTGTCATAAAAGCGATGACCGCCTATAATTCTGTGAGGAATACCGCTTCGTGAAAACATCTGCTCCAAAGCATTGGATTGTGCATTCATTCTGTAAAGAACAGCAAAGTCAGAAAAGCTCCTGCCCTTTGCCACTCCGTCAAGAATCTTCTGCGCAATAAACTGTGCTTCGTCACGCTCGGTATCAGATGTGTGAACTTCAATTTTATCTCCCTCTTTATTTTCAGTCCAGAGAGTTTTTCCCTTTCTGGCAGTATTATTGGCAATTACTTCGTTAGCCGCATTTAAAATATTCTTTGTACTGCGGTAATTCTGCTCAAGACGGATAACCTTTGCACCGGTAAAGGTGTTTTCAAAGGAAAGGATATTTTCGATTGTAGCACCTCTGAACTTGTAAATACTCTGGTCGTCATCACCTACAACACAGATATTATTGTATTTTTCAGCAAGCATACTTACAAATTTATACTGAACCTTGTTTGTATCCTGATACTCGTCAACCATTATGTACTTAAACTGATTCTGATAAACCTGAAGAATATCGGGACATTTTTCAAAAAGCTTAACTGTGTTCAAAAGCATATCGTCAAAGTCCATAGCGTCAGCCGTTTTCAATCGGGCCTGATAAATTTCGTAGGCTTTTGAAATCTGCACCTTACGGTTGTCATATCCTGCCTCGTCACGCATTTTTTCCGGTGACAGCATTTTATCCTTAGCTCTTGAAATTTCATTTAAAACAGACTTTACGGGAAGATACTTTTCATCAATATCAAGCTGTTTCAAAATATCTTTAATCATTTTTTTCTGATCATCTGTATCGTAAACAGTAAAGTGGCTGGTATAGCCTAATCTGTCGCCGTAACGGCGTAATATTCTTGCACAGGTTGAGTGAAAGGTAGCCGCCCAAATATCTGCTCCGCCTTCAGGAACAGCAGAACATATACGGTCCTTAAGCTCTCCTGCGGCTTTATTGGTAAAGGTAATTGCAAGTATTTCCCATGGCTTGCAAAGACCTAATTTTAAAATGTAAGATATTCTGTTTACAAGCACGGTTGTTTTTCCGGAGCCTGCTCCCGCAAGAATAAGCAAAGGTCCCTCTGTTGTAAAAACAGCCTGCTTTTGCATATTGTTCATATGCGAAAATTCCTGTTGTATTAATTCCTTATCCATTATATCTTTCTCTTTCTTTTAAAGTTATTTTACCAAAAAAATTTCAGCACAAATTATTGTAACATAAAAAAAGAACGCATACAATTACAATATTGTGATAGTAAAAAAATTCTGTGTTTTCACTCACAATTCAAACAGACAGGATTATTTTAAATAACCTCTTATTCCCTGCTGATTCAGACAATTTCGTATATAACAAAAGCCGCTGTAAAACAGCGGCTTAGCATTATAAAATACTGATTATTTAATATAGCTGTAAAATATGTCAAGCATACTTTGTGCCTTATCAGAAACAATAAGCGTAACAAAGTTTCCGTCGGTAGTTACCTGACATTTTTCAACTACTGCAAGCTGATCCTTGCTGTACGAAGCATACATATTGTAAATTGAATTATAGCGGTTTGTAAGCTTTGTAGAAACGTTCTGAGCAGCAGTAGAATCCTTAGCCTCAACCATCACAATTTCAACAGGAGCGTCAGAGCTGTTCTCATCAATTTCTGCTGCAAATTGCTTTACGTCGTCAGGCTCAATCCCATAATAAGAATTCAAATCATTTACATCAGCAATTTGTGTAAGACCGCTTAAATTACAGCTTGAATTAATTTTATCAAGAACAACCGAAAGGTCAGCTTCCTTTGTTGTGCAACTGCAAAAGAGGCAAATAATCATAGAAACTATACAGAATAAACTGACAGCTCTTTTCATAATTTACCTCCATTTCACGGTTCATTACTATATAAATGCAAAAGCAATAACAATCAATGGTCGAGGTGACAAGATTCGAACTTGCGGCCCCATCGTCCCGAACGATGTGCGCTACCAAACTGCGCTACACCTCGATTTAAAAACAGCCCCGATTACTCGGGGCTTATTGGCTGAGGAATAGGGATTCGAACCCCAACAAACAGAGTCAGAGTCTGTCGTGCTACCGTTACACTATTCCTCAAAATATGCACCAAATGTGCGACGTTATTAATTATATATTATTTCTTCAAAATGTCAAGGGGTATTTTGAAAAAAAGTGATTTTTTTGAAATAAATTTTGGCAATAACGGATATACGTCTGATTTTTAAAACAAAGTGTGAAAATTTATTAATTAATACTTACCATTAAAAGCTGTGACTTTTTCTGTCTGTAATTCTAATGTCCCTGCCTACAAAATCAAGCTTAACTGCACAGCCTGCAAGACGTGAAAGAAAGCGCTGGGAATAATTGCTTTCAATTTCCTTTAAAGTAAGATTTGTGTTTATTATAACCGGTTTTCCCTGAAGCAAACGTGAATTAAAAATATTATATATTTCTGTTACAGAAAAATTATTAATAAATTCCGTTCCCAAATCGTCTATAATAAGCAAATCGCAGTCTAAAAGTGCATTGAGGGTTTCCTCTTCCTTATTATTACCGTTTGAAAAATGCTCTTTTTCCAGTTTTGAAAGTATTGAAGGTGCCGAAACATAAATAACGCTGTAACCCTTGTTTATAACCTCATTTGCAACAGCAAGACTAAGGTGAGTCTTTCCAAGACCTGTGGCACCCTTCATTAAAATACTTTTTGATTTCGGTGTAAAATCCTTCGCATATCTTTTGCAAAAATTAAATATTTTACTCATCACTTCATAGGGCGAAGGTGAGTTTTCGCTTACATCCATATCATAGTTTTCAAGAGAGAAACTGTCAAAGGTGCAAAGGGAAAGAGGCGAGCTTGCGTTAAGCTCATCGCAGGAGCATTTTATCAACGCTTTTTTCAGACAATCGCAAACAAGGGTTTTGTTGTTTTCTTCATAATATCCTGTGTCATTACAAATATTGCAGGTAAAATAAGGCTCCAAAGCGTTTTGGGAATATCCGACCGAGGACAGTCTGGTTTTCAGGTTCTCCTGAAGAGAAAGGCTTTTGGTTTTAAGCTTTTCCATTTCCTCATTTACGTCTTTTCCCATTAAAACAGCCTTTGCGGCCTGAATACCGCAGGAGGAAATTTCCTTATTGAGCTTTTCAATTTCAGGATGCTTTTTAAAAATTTCTTCCCGTCTTAGCTCTGCATCCTTTTCCGCTTTCATTCTTCTGCCGTTTATCAAATCCATAGCCTGCGTATAAATATGTTTGCTGTAACTCATATTACACCTCGTTAAATTCAATTCTAATCAGTTGTTTTCATCAAAGAAGCTTGTATTTTCAAGCTCGTCTATATCGTATGAGGGCTTTTGCTGTAATCTTGAAGCCTTAGGCTGTGTACTTTTTGTTTGTCTTTTGCTTTTTATCTGCGACTTATTTTCTATATCAGAAATATTTTTTACACCCTCGTTATACCAGCGTTTCAAAATTCCGTCTATATACGAAAACTTCATCTCGCCCTTGGTATCAAGGCATCTTTCGTAAGCTTCACGCAGCATTTCATCTGAAAAATGCCAAACAGACACCCACTTATTTGCATATGCAAGCTGCTTTGCAGACGGCGTTCCTGCAATATGTATTCCGAAAACGGCGGCAACCTTTGAAAAATCAACACTTGACTGACGCGCCTCGGTAATTTTCCTTTCCGCGTCCAAAACGGTTGCAACTCCTTCATCTGCCCACTGAATACCGATTCTTTCGATTGTACGCAAATTGGGCTTATTAATAGTTATGCAGTATTCAACAAGCATCATAATTACAGGTGCGGAAAGTCCGCAGGTATCATATAAGTAAACAATTGTTGCAGTATCGGTGTTTGAAAGAGTTTTGCCCAACACCATCTGAACCTCATTAAGCAAATCAACAAGCGTTCTGTCCTTTGCAACAAGCTGGGCAATTTGAGTATGACTTGGCTTTTGAGTACGGGGCATTACAAGCTTTTGAGGCTTTTCGGTTTTTTCAAAGCTTTGAGGTGTTTTATCCGTATCTTCATAGGTCAATTTGTTATCAGATGAATTTTCTTTTTGGGAAATATTGTTTGTTTCTTCGGAAGAAGGATAATATTTATCATCAGAAAAAGCAAGTATGCCCTCCTGCACCCAATATGTAAGAGCGTCCTTAACGTCTTCTTCGTGCATTGCAAGAGCTTTTCCGATTTGCTCATTAGTTAAATTCTCCTGATTGTGACTAAGCACATAAAGCAATACCCTAAGCTGATACGCACTGCTTAATTTCAGCTTTTCATCGGCGACCTTTGAGGGTACTGCAAAAACCGAACCCCAGTTGCCCAAATTTATTTTAAATGACATAAATCCCATCCTATACCTATTATGTTGTTCATTTTATCTTTTATCAGTTTGACAATTGCCGTAACATCAATGTATGCGTAGGGACAACCCTTGCGGTTGTCCGAAATTAAATAAATCATTTATCTTATTTTGGGGCGGGATACCCATATATTATTACAACGGCACTCGTCAAGCCATAATTTACTAAAACAAAACAAACTTTTAAAACACTATTAATAATATAGCACAAATCAATGCAAAAGGCTATATATAAAAGAATAATTAAAATTTAATTTGAGTATATCCTTTATTTTTGGAAAAAGTTGTGGTATATTGTTAATAAAATCAAAGGAAGGTGATTAATTTGACGCATACATATATTCCACGTGGAGTTTGCTCCAGAGAAATGAAGGTCGAAATTGAAAACGGCAAAATCGTTAATGCAAAAATCACAGGCGGCTGTAACGGCAATACTCAGGGACTTTGCAGTCTTGTAATCGGAATGGACGCCGAAGAGGCAATTAAACGATTAGAGGGAATTGACTGCAACGGCAGAGGAACCTCCTGTCCCGATCAGCTTGCAATTGCATTAAAAGAAGCTCTTGAAGAGGAATAATCCTCAAAACTGCATATTCTGCACAACAAAAGCGACATTTAAAAATGCCGCTTAAAACCTTAACCGCCTGCTGTTAAAACAGGCGGTTAAATTTATATGTAATGTATCTTATTTTGACAGGAAATAATCCATCATTGTAAAGCCTTTTTCAATGTAATTGCCGGTACTTTTTGCGCTTTCCTCGTTAAAGTTTGATACCTTGCTGTCAAGCTCCTCCTTACTGCTGTAAATCAAGTAAGGAACAGGAGTTGCTGAATGAGTTTGAATATTGAGAGGCGTAGGATGGTCGGGACAAACAAGAACTGCAAAATCGTCATATGATTTTAAAAATTCCACAACAGGTCCCAGGATATACTTGTCTATAAGCTCAATGGCTTTTACCTTATTTTCAGTCTCTCCTCTGTGTCCGCATTCATCGGGTGCTTCAACGTGAACATACACAAAATCCTGTCCTGACTTAAATTCCTCTATTGCGGCTTTGCACTTACCCTCAAAGTTTGTGTCAATATATCCGGTAGTGTTTTCAACGTCAACGCTTTTCATATCTGCACAAATGGCAATACCTTTAAGCAAATCAACAGCAGAAATCATACTGCCTTTTTTACCGAACTTTCCGTAAAAGCTGTCAAGCAACGGCTTTGTGCCTTCACCCCAGAACCAACAGGAGTTTGCCGGACGCTTGCCCTCGGCAATTCTCTTTTTGTTTACCGGATGGTCCTTTAACAAATCATAGCTTTTCTTCATCATCTCATAAAGCTGTGCAGTATCTTCGCCCTTGGGAAGATAGTCTTTTACCACTCTTCCGGGAATATCGTGAGGAGGAGTAAGAACTCCGGGGTGAGGATTGCCGTTATTCCATACAAGACAGTGGCGGTATGCAACTCCGGGATAAAAGGTAAATGTATCATTACCCAAATTCTGCTGAACATAATTAATAAGCTCTTTTGCTTCTTCTGTGGAAATATCGCCGCCGCAATAGTCCACCATTTTTTTGTCCTCATAATTTTCTTCATCAGAAAGAGTAACAAGGTTACATCTTAATGTAACGTCTGTATTCTTTAAATCTATGCCTATGCTTGCAGCCTCAAGGGGTGAACGTCCGCTGTAATATTTTGCAGGCTCATAGCCCAGAACAGAAAGGTTAGCCACATCACTGCCGGGCTTTAAGCCTTCTGCAACAGTTTTTACAATTCCGACCTCTGCTTTTGCAGCAAGCATATCCATATTAGGCTTATTTGCAACCATCATAGGTGTTTTTCCGTTTAATTTTTCAACAGGCTCATCAGCCATACCGTCACAAAGCATTACAAAGTATTTCATATTATCAATTCCTCACAAATTAATTAATCAGTTATTTTCAAGTGTTCCCTGACTTGCCGCCTTTAAGTAAGCGTTAATAAAGCCGTCAAGGTCACCGTCCATTACAGCGTTGATGTTACCTGTTTCATAGCCCGTTCTGTGGTCCTTAACCATTGTATAGGGCATAAACACATAGCTTCGTATCTGACTGCCCCAGGTAATTTCTTTCTGAACGCCTTTAATATCCTCGATTTTTTCAAGATGCTCTCTTTCCTTTATTTCAATAAGCTTTGATTTGAGCAT
>CAMFFI010000029.1 GCA_945949625.1 uncultured bacterium
TGATAAATAAATATTACGCAAAAAAGCACCATAAACGCTACACTCAGACTTACAAGAAGAGTAGGCCAGTTGTCCTTGGATATAGCAATTCGCGCTTGCTTTTTAATGATTTTCTCTTTTTTCATCATATACTAAATCATCACTTTTTAAAGTTCTTCTGTGAACATTTTATACATAGTTTCAAGGCAGATTTCAGCGTGTTTGAAATAATTTTCTTCATTTATGCTTTCGTCTGCATTGTGCATATTTATTTCATCGCCCGGAAAAACAGGACCGAAGGCTACTCCATTACCGCCTAATTTTCTTGCATAGGTTCCGCCGCCTGTTGTGTAAAGCGGTGCGTCGGTTCCCATAACATTTTTGTATGCGTCGGATAAAAGACTGATAATTCTGCTGTCCTTTTCCATATACAAAGGTCTTAAGTGGCTGAGTACCTTTACATCTAAATTCTCAAGCTCGGCGGATTTAGTTACTCTGTAAAGTATTCCATCACCGTTTACTGTAACCGGATATCTGATGTCAAGAGTAAGCTCGGATTTGTCGTCAATAATTTTAACTGTTCCCACATTAACGGTTAATGCACCCGAAACGGAATCACACATTTTAATACCCAGTGAACGTCCGTTGGTTTCGTTATTAATAGCATAATCAATAAATGTGCAGATACTTCCCAAATCGCTGTGGCTGAAATGATTTGAAAGCAGATCAACAAGCGCGGTTGCCGCATTAACGCCTTTTTCAGGCTCACAGGCATGGGCGGCTTTTCCTCTTGATAAGATCATCAGTCCGTCTATTGTATATATAAATTCAAAATTTCCGCTGCTTGCGTCGGACAGACGCATAAGCTGCTGGTCGTCATATTCGTTACACTCAAGCAGAGCGTATGCAGTATCGGGAACAGCATTAACAGCTTTTCCCGAGTGAAATTCGGTAAGCGCAGTTCCGTTGTGCAAAGGTGAGGTAAGCTTTAGCTGAAGAATACCTTTTTCTCCGTAGCATATACCGTATTCGCTGTCGGGTGTAAAGGAATAGTCAGGGACAGGCTCTTTATCAAAATAAAGCTCCATATCCTTCATACCCTTTTCTTCATCTGTACCGTATATTGCACGCAAGGTATTTACACCCTGAACACCGCTTTCTTTTAATGCTCTTAAGCAGTACAGGTTAATAAGCGCTGCGCCCTTATCGTCGGCAACGCCTCTTCCGTATAGTCTGCCGTCTTTTCTTGTAAGCTCATAGGGTACAACGCTCCAGTTGTTTCCCGCCGGAACAACGTCAAGATGCGTTAAAGCTCCGCAAAGCTTGCCGCCGCTGCCAAGCTGTACGTGTCCGGCTTTGTCCTCAATATTTTTTGTTAATAAACCAAACTCCTCTGCTCTTTTCAAAATAAACTGCAAAGCCGCCTTACATTCATCGTCTTTTTCTTCTGCTATTGATTCAATTTTTAAAAGTTTATCTAAATCCTTAAGAATTTCATCTTTATATTCAAGTATTTTATGCCCGAAATACATTTAGCAACCCCCAAAACTAAAAAATATGCTTAATCCTCTTCAAATTTATGGTTATTTGTACTTGATTTATTTTCATCATCTGACAAAATAAGCTGTTTGGACTTATTTTTCTTTTTAATTCGCTTAAATATGACAATTGTTACTAAATAAATAAAATAAATTATACCACATATTACTGTAATTATAATTCCAATAGTGAAACCGGGCTGATTATATACAAATTTTATGGAGCTTTTTGTATTACCGGGAACTCTGACAGCCATAAAGCCCTTGTCAACCTTTTCAATTTCAGCCTGCTCACCGTTTACATATGCAGTCCAGCCTTTGTCATAGGGTATGCTGAAGAAAAGAAGATTATCATCGCCTGTGTTTTCTATTTCAGCAGTAAAACCGTCGTTATCATATGCAAACTGAGAACAGCACTTTCCTTGGAGCTTTTTGCAGTCATTGTAGTAATCCTCGTATGAATATCTGAAGCCTTCAATGACTTTATCACCGTTGTATTCATCATAGTTTGTAATATCGGAATACTTTTTCATTTGTTCATCGCTTAAAACCAAGGCTTTTAAAAGAGCAAGGTGCCTGTCATATTCATAAAGAGTTTCCCAGTCTTTTTCCGTAAGGTAAGTGTCGAACATAAAGCCCATTGGAATGTAATATGAATTTTCATAAACATAGCAGCCGTTTTCTTCTCCGTAGTATTCCCAACCGGGCATTTCGTTACCGGCTTCCTCAGTTTTGAAATTGTGACGTTCATCCTTTTCATCAAAAAGATATTTGCAGCTGAAAAGTCCTCTTAATGCGTAATAATCACAGTTTGGTCTTGACGCTACATCACGCGTGATTCCGATTGAATCATAAAATTCCATAATTGATGTAGAAACTACGCTGTGAAATGCGTTCATTGACGGGATTTGCCAGTACATACCCAGATTGTCCAGAGATTCATAAAAATCACTCCTTACAACGTCTAAATCCGTCATTGTAAGGTCCTCTCCGTTATTCAAGGCATAGGGAATAATGAAGGTTTTGTCATTACCGCCGTAGGTTTTACCTGTGCATACTATAAAGGAAGAGGTAACGGTGGAAATTACGCTGATTCCTATGAAAATATATACGGTAAGCTTTTTTGTCTGATTTTTAAATTTTTTCATTATCAAAACACAAAGAAGAATTCCTACAAGTGCAGCGGCAACATAAATCCAGTATCTGTCTATATATGCCTCTACGCCTAAGGAGAATTTTTCTATTGCAGAAGGGTCATCTTCCTTATAGGTATAGTTAGGAATTAAACCGATTAAAACAGCAATTCCCACAGTAATGCCGGCAGTCCAGCCAAAGGCTCTTTCCCAGTTTGTTTCAGAGTTTTCTATTGCTTTTATTGTTGCCAGAGCCATCATAAGCTCAAGCATATAAAACCATCTTGCATAGTATATGCTGCTGTTGAAAAGCTGAAAGGCACTGTTGAAAAGGGGAACAAGCGCCATTAAAAACAGAATAGGCAGAATTTTCTTGAGCCAGCTTTTTGATTTTGTTTGCAAAAATGCAATAACTCCCGCCATACTGAATAAAGGCAGCCAACCGCTGACAGAAGCCCAGTTGCAGTCCACGTTCTTTGTGAAATTAGGAAACGCAGGCAGCTCCGGAGGAAAGAAAAAGCTTAAAATAATATACCAATATCTTTGCGGAATTGAATATGCAAGGGCGTCCCAGCCGTTTGGATATTTTTCAAGCCTCGGATTGCCCATAACACTCAGTACGGAGGGTAAAAGTAAAATTGCAGTTGCAATAAAGCCCAGCAGTACCTCAAAGGCAAGCAAAAGAATTTGTGTGAATTTAACCTTGTAATTCTTTGTGCATACCATTACTATCCAGTATATTATTACAAATATTACCTGACCGGCGAAAAAGTAGTAGTTTACAATGCAGGAGGCAAATACAGTAAGCGCAAGCACACCGCGTCTGTTATCTTTCATAAAAGCGTCCAGTGCCGCTAACAGAAGGGGAAAGGCTATAATAGCCTCGTGAAAATGGAAAAAGAAAATATTATATATTGAAAAACCTGAAAAAGCATACAGCAAGCCGCCTGCAACAGCAAAATCCTTGTTTTTAACATATCTTTTCAGATATACATATCCTGCCAATGCCGCACAAACAAACTTAAGCATAAAAAGCGGCCCCATAAGATATGGAACGGCTTTGCTTGGGAAAAGCATTGTAATCCAGAAAAAAGGACTGCCTAAAAGATAAAAGCTGTAGCTTCCGATTAAGCCAGAGCCTAAGTCCGTGGTACTGCTCCATTTATAGTTTCCGCTTTGAACAGCGTCGTGAACCATTTGATAAAAAGGCACTTCCTGAACATTGAAATCACCGTAATAAAGGAAATATCCGTTGTCATATATCATATACGGAATAAAAATCAATGCAGAAAACAAAAGTGAAAGAAATATTGTTTTTAAAATAAAATGACCGTTTTTGTTTAAGTTATGTGTGGTTAGTCGCACGTTTTTCCTCCAAAAATCATTTAAGTACAAATAAAAGCATTTTTATATTTATCTTTACTTTCTGAAATAAAAAAGTATAATATTTAGTATAGTATATCATAATTATACATTTATTTCACTATCAAAATACAACAAATTTTAAGGAGTTTTTTATATAGGGAGAGATAATATGAAAAATAAGGGACAGTATCATTTTTGTGCAATGCTTTCACGTATGAAATATATTACAAGGTGGGGACTGATGAATAATACAAAAAGTGAAAATATCAGCGAACACAGCCTTCAGACAGCGTTTTTTGCACATATTCTTGCGGTGATTGAAAATAAGAGGTTTGGCAAAAGTCTGAATCCGGAGCGCTGTGCATTGCTTGCTATGTATCACGACTGCTCGGAAATTTTCACCGGCGATTTGCCTACGCCCGTAAAATACTTTGACCCCCAGATAATAAGCGCATATAAAAATGTAGAGAGAATATCGGAGGAAAAGCTTGTTTCAATGCTTCCCGAAGATTTAAGGGAGGAGTATTCATCTGTTTTATTTTTTGAACAGGACGGCGATGAGGAACTTAAAAAATACGTTAAAGCCGCAGACAAGCTGTCGGCGCTTGTAAAATGTATTGAAGAGCTCAGAATGGGGAATGATGAGTTTAAAAAAGCCAAGGAAAGCACCGAAAATGCTCTTACTGAAATGGATATGCCCTGTGTAGAAGTTTTTATGGAGGAGCTTTTGCCGTCTTTTTATTTATCGTTAGATGAACAGGAATAAATTAACCGTTTTTTATAAAAATTTCACCAAAACAACATAATATTCGACTTTTTAATTATATAAAAGAATTATATTAACTTATGAATTGTGGTATAATAACTTCTATTGATATTGTAAAATATTTGTGTTTGTGTAACAAATCTTTTAAGGGGTGACACCTATGGCAGTTTCCGATAAACATAGCCGCGGCGGCTATGTGGACATAAGTTCTAACTCCCAAGTCAAGAAAGTATATAAAAGAAAAGGCAGGGTGAAAAGGGTACTTATTGTTATCTTTTCAGTTTTATTTTTGGTAAGCGGTTCAGGACTTTTGTATTATTATTCCGTACTTTCTTCGTTAAATTATAATTTTACAGGAAATACTGTTACAAATACAAAGGAAACAACAGACCCGAGCTTAGGCTCTGAAAATTCAAACCTTACTTATGACGGAAAAACCTTGTTAAGCGATTCAAAAATCCTTAATGTAATGCTTTTCGGTCAGGATTATTCCGACGGTGACGCAAACGGCAGAAGCGACTCAATGATAATGTGCTCTATTGATAACAGACACAAAAAAATCAAGCTTACTACCTTTATGAGAGATACAAAGGTATATGTTCCGGGATATGATTACTGCAAGTTAAATGCTGCCTATGCTTACGGCGGACCTGCACTTGCCATTGAAACTATTGAGTCTAACTTCGGAATAAAAATTGACAGATATGCAGTTGTTGATTATGACAGCTTTAAAAGCATAGTTGATATTATGGGCGGAGTTGATATTGAGCTTACTGAGGATGAAATAGGATATATTAACTTTCAGATGTATATTAATGACCAGGCAAATGACAGAAACACAATTACTTCTCCTGCCGGTAAGGTTCATTTAAACGGACAGGAAGCACTTTGGTATGCGCGCGACAGAGGCTTTTATGAGCCTGAAGAATACCCCGGAGTTGTTTTTGAAGGCGATGACTGGGACAGAACAAGACGTCAGAGGAATTTCCTCTCAACAGTTTTCGGAAGCTTAAAGTCTGCGTCTCTCCCTCAGATTATTTCAATTGTGGGTGAGGTCGGTCCTCTGATTACAACTAATTTCAAAAAAGATGAAATCACAACGCTTGTTGCAAATGCCTTGACTTATTTAAAATATGATGTGGAACAGTACTGCATACCTCAAGGTGAATTGGGCGGTTTGTGGCAGTATAACAGAACCGGTGAGCTTGGCGAGTTTATTGAGATTATAGATATGGACAGGTCGAGAAATGATTTTGCAAAATTTGTTTTTGAGGATTTAATCGGTACAACCTCATCAACCGAGGCAACAAAATCAACAGCAGAATAAAAATTCAATTAAAAATCAAAGGTCGGTTAAAACGGTGCTGAACCGTTTAACCGACCTGTTTTTTATGTTTATTGTTTGAAATTGTAGTTTGTCCGAGTGCCATTGTATAAATATATGTGTAGGGACAACCCTTGCGGTTGTCCTAAAAATTTATATAACATTTCTGTAACATCGTAGGGCGGCTTGCCTACAAGCCGCCGGACAAAATTAAAATAATAATTTGTGTTTTATGTTTGGTTTTTTCGTCAGGTTATGTGCGACTGCCGTACCCACATCCCGCCGTTTGCAATTGATTCTGCGACGGCTTGTGGGCAAGTTACCCTACCAATCATTATGAAACAATCCTCGTATAATTGGACTGCCGCATCCCGCCCTACCAATCATTATGTAACGTTTTCCTGCATTAAGGAACAACCCTTGCGGTTGTCCCTGCAGTTAATTTATTGGTTCAAATCTGTGGATTTTCTTTCCCTCAAATTCGATTACTTCTGCGAACATATCGTAGGGCCTTACCCAAAGCTCGCCTGTATTATATAAGGCTTTGTAAATCACAAGCTTTTCAAGGGTTTCGCTGTGCCTTGCAATTCCCACAACCTCATATTCTCCGCCTTTAAAATGACGGTATTTGCCGGGCGTTACGTTCAGCGGCTTTAAATTATCGTCACTTTTTTGAGCTTTAGTTTTTTGAGGCTTTGATGATTTTGTTTTGATGTTGCAGGAAGTATTCTCCTCAATTTTAAAGTTACCGTCATTTGGTACCAGTATTCTTGCACTGTGTGCAGGAATTGAAAGGTTAATATATCCGTTTGCCTCAAATTTTTCATTATCATTGAGAACATCGGTTAAAACAAAATTTCCCTCTGTGTTAAAGCCTATGTCGCTCTGATTATCTGCAAGGTTTAATGCAATATAAACAGTTTGAGCCGAGGTTCTTCTTCTGAAAACATACTGTTCATTTTTTGTTACAATATTTTCAAAATCGCCGTATTGCAAGGCTTCAAGTCCCAGTCTGACCTTTCCTAATCGACATAAAAATTCGCACAGAGAATTATCGGGGTTTGGAATACTGTCAATATCAAGGCAAGGTCTGAGGTCAGTATCGCTTGAATGGGTTCTTGTACCCTTTAACGCCCATTCACTTCCGTAATAGACAGAGGGAACTCCCGGCATACAATACAAAACTGTATAGATGTTTTTTAAATGCTGTTGGTTGTTTACGTTGCTTGCAACTCGGTTTACGTCGTGATTATCAACAAAATTGTAGGTGTAAATGTTTTTATAAATGCCGCCTTGCGCAAACTGCCTTTGCAGTGAATGAGCAATTTCAAAGTAGTTGCGGTCGTTATGGCTTGAATAGATACCCTTATAACATTCATAGTTTGTAACGGAATGTAATCCTTCGTTCTGAACAATTCTGTTATAGTCGCCGCCAACCATTTCACCGTACATCCAGAAATCAGCTTTTTTATCGGCTGTAAGTCTTCTTAACTGCCTGAAAAAGTTTACGTCCATAACGTCTGCGGCGTCAAGTCTTAAGCCGTCAATATCAAATTCGTCAATCCAGAAGCGAACGCAGTCCAAAAGATAGTCAACAACCTGCTGATTTTGAAGATTCAATTTTACCAAGTCATAGTGGCCTGCCCAACCCTCATACCAGAAAGGGTCTCCCTTGGGACTGTGTCCGTTAAAGTTAAGGTTTTGAAACCATGAACAGTATTGCGAGGAGGGACCTTTTTCCTGAATATCCTTAAAAGCGAAGAATTCTCTGCCGACGTGGTTGAAAACTCCGTCTAAAAGTACCCTGATACCGTTTTTGTGCAAGGTATCACAAATCTTTTTAAAGGATTCATTATCGCCTAAACGGCTGTCAATTTTTTTGTAGTCAATTGTGTCATAACCGTGGGAGGTGCTTTCAAACACAGGGTTAAAGACAATTGCATTAATGTTAAGCTTTTTTAAATGGTCAATCCATTCATAAATTTTATCCAGACGGTATGTGGTTTTGTGGTCGTTGTATTTTGGCGCACCGCAAAAACCCAGCGGATAAATGTTGTAAATTATTGATTCGTTAATCCAAGACATAGTAATTGGCTCCAATATTAAAATTTTTATTTAATTATATCACACAAAAAAATATTGTGCAATGAAAATTTCTGTGATATAATATATAAAAATTAAATAATTTGAATTAAAAGGAAGGTTAATTATGAATATTTGGCACGATATGTCACCAAAAAGAATTAATCCCGAAGATTTTATTGCTTATGTTGAAATACCAAAGGGCAGTAAATCAAAATATGAGCTTGATAAGGATACCGGAATGTTGATTCTTGACAGAGTTCTTTATACTTCTACTCACTATCCTGCAAACTACGGCTTTATTCCCAGAACATATGCAGATGACCTTGACCCTCTTGATGTTCTTGTTGTTTCAAGCGAAGTTATGTATCCCACCACATTGGTAAGGTGCTATCCTATCGGTGTAATCAGTATGATTGATAACGGAAGAAACGATGAAAAAATTATTGCTATTCCGTATAATGACCCTACATATAATACTTTTAAGGATATAAGCGAGCTTCCAAAGCATATTTTCACCGAAATGTGTCATTTTTTTACTGTTTACAAAACACTTGAAAATAAACAGACGGCAGTTGAGGAAGTACAGAATGCCGACAAGGCAAAGGAAATTATAAGAAAGGCAATCGGCAGTTACAGAGATAAGTTCTGCTGATAAGGTGAATGAATGTTAAAAATAGTTAATAAAACCACAAAAAAATTGAGAATTGCCCTTGTTGTATTGTTTTTGCTTATATTAATGGCAAACAGTTTTCCTTTTTTTCAGGGCTTAAACAGCGACGGAAAATTATTTTACTATACTGCAATTGATATGTTTCTCGAGGTTACGTCAATAGTAGAAAATCAGGCTCAGCAAAATGCCTTAATGGCTGTTTCGTGGAGCTCAATTGTATTCTTTATATTTCCAATAGTTGGATTTTTCTTTGCAATTCTTGATAAAGAAAGAAATCTTAAAAATGTTGCCGGAATTATTTGTTCAATTGCAGGCGTTATGGCAATTGTTTATATTGTAGGACCTGAGTTCCTTTCTATCGGCTCATTAATTGCTCTGCTTTTGTATTTTGCAACATTTCTTGTTTCCGTTTTCGGAATGCTTGCAAGGTATCTTGTAAATAATGATGAAAGCGAAGAGAAAAAGTAAATCTTTTAATAAACATAAAAACTGCGCGGCTTAGATTATTTGCCGCGCAGTTGCTTTGAAAGCATTGTCCGAACGTGTCATCGCTTAGAACATCTATGCGTCATCCTCCACACGGAGAATGTTGATTGAAATCGCTCTGTCTGCAGTTAAGTAAGCTGTATATACCCACAGCAAGGGTAATTTTTTTGTATAAAAAATGCGCTGTGAATATTTCCACAACGCATTGATTATTGATTTTCAAAGCTTACGGAAGCATAACAGCAACGCCCGTTATGATACGCTCCGCAATTTTCTTTTTCACATTCAGCCAATTCAAAGCATCATTCATCAGCGATTACTCCGCTTGTTACAATACCCTCGTCATTTTCTTCCTGTTTCCACTTCTGAACATGCTTTTTCGACTTCCGATTATACGGACATTTCATTCAATTCCTCCTCGTATAATATTTTTATTAACAAAAAATTATCATTAGTTCAGCTGTGTCAA
>CAMFFI010000030.1 GCA_945949625.1 uncultured bacterium
TGGGTCAAAGCCAATATAGAACACAGCCTTGCCGTTGTTTACAAGCTCTCTTATTTCTTCTTCATCTGTTACCTGAGCGATAAGCCCTCTTTCCTTTAATTCTTCGTAAACTCCCATAATTTTTATCCTTTCATTTATATTATCAAACATATTTTATTCTAAAATAAATATCTCCTTGAAATTATATATTCAAAACATATGTTAAGTCAAGCAAAACAGACTATTTTTCAAAATGCACCTTAATTTCTCCGTTTTTTAGGCTGTTTATTGTGATTGTTCCCTGCAAATCAGTTCTTAACAGCTTAATGTCATTATCGTTTATTCTTTGAACGCACGCCTTGCTCGGCAGATTGCTTGTGTTTTCGCCTACAGACAAAACTGCATATTCAGGAGAAACAAGCTGTAAAAATTCATTTATTGAGCCTTTATTACTGCCGTGGTGAGAAATTTTCAAAACATCTGCCCTTAAGGCATCGGAATTGTTCTTTATTAAATCCTGCTCTGCTTCTTTCTCTGCGTCACCCATAAATAGAAAGCTTCTGCCGTAATAATCAAGCCTGATTACAAGGGAGTCATTGTTAGTTGAACCATATTCCTTATGGGGCGATAAAACCGTAAGCGTCATATCTCCCAACACTTCCTTATAACCTGCCTTCGGATTAATAACGCTTATACTTTTTTCATTCAACGCACTTATCATATTTTCGTAACAAGTAGTTTTCGGAATCAAGTCGTCGCTTATCTTCGGCTGCCAAAAGCTTTTTATTTCAAAATCGTTTATGATTTTTTCCATACCGCCTATATGGTCTTTATCGGGGTGAGTGGCAATAAGCAAGTCAAGGCTTTCCGTCTTATACCTTTTTAAATAGGCAGACACAGCCTCAGCGTGTATATCTTCACCTGCGTCAATAAGAATATTATAATCATCACAGGTAATAAAAATTGCGTCAGCCTTTCCCACGTCAATAAAGCTTACGCTTAATCCCTGTGATTTGTCGGCATAAAATCCGCACCAAACAAAAATCTTCTGCCAGCTTAATCCAAATGCACCAAAGCTTATTAAAATAATTAAAACGGCTGAAATTATTACAGTACCGATTTTTAAGGCTTTTTTTCTTTTCATTTTTTGCCCTTTGGTTTTTTTCTTGAATATTTTGCAAATTTGTTTTTTTTCTTTTTGTTTTGAGCTTTATTATCGGAATCCTTAAAATATCCCTTAGGTGCAGAAACAAGGCAGTTTTTGCCCGAGCCGACTAAATCAAGTCTTCCTGCTTTTTTCAAAGCGTCCAGGACTATATATTTGTTCTGCGGAAGAAAATATTGAAGTAATGCTCTTTGCATAGCCTTATCCTTTGGATTTTTCGGAACATAGACCTCTTCAAGGGTATAAGGGTCAAGCTCCGTATAGAACATTGCAGTTGAAATAGTTCCGGGAGTAGGATAAAAATCCTGAACCTGCTTGGGATGAATATTTTCTTTCTTTAAAAACAAAGCAAGCTCAACTGCGTCCTTTAGCGTTGAACCCGGGTGGGAGCTCATCAAATAAGGCACAACATACTGCTCTTTATTTTCCTGCTTTGTAAGCTTGTAAAACTCATCCTGAAACTGCTTATATACTGCGATTGCAGGCTTTCCCATTTTGTCAAGCACCGCCTGAGAACAGTGTTCCGGCGCAACGCGGAGCTGTCCGCTGACATGATACTTAACAAGCTCTCTGAAAAATTCCTGTCTTTCGTCGTCCTCCATTAAATAGTCAAAGCGTATTCCGCTTCGGATAAAAACCTTTTTAACCTTAGGCATACTGCGAAGCTCTCGCAAAATATCAAGATACTCCTTATGTGACACCTGAAGATTTTTGCAGGGCTTTGGCGCAAGGCACCTTTTATTTTTGCACAAGCCTGCTTTTTCCTGAATTTTGCAGGAGGGTAAGCGGAAATTTGCAGTAGGTCCGCCTACGTCGCTGATATAGCCTTTAAAGCGGGGATTCTTTGTGAAATCCTGCGCCTCTTTCATAATACTTTCACGACTTCTTACCGTCACCGCACGTCCTTGATGAAAAGCGAGAGAACAAAAGTTACAGGCACCGAAACAGCCTCGGTTATGAGTTATGGAAAACTCCACCTCTTCTATACCCGGAACTCCGCCAAGCTCTTCATAGCAAGGCGGATAATATCTTTCATAGGGCAAGGAAAACACCCGGTCAAGCTGTTCCGTATTTAAGGGCGGCATAGGCGGATTTTGAACAAGAATATAGTTTCCGTGCCGCTGAATCATTTTTCTGCCCCGCACTGCGTCTGCCTCTTCAAGCTCTTTTCTTGCGGCGATTGCATAGTCTTTTTTGCTTTGACAAACACGCTCATAGCTGGGCAAATCAACAGCCGGCTGAGGTACATAATCCTTTGTCGGTACTGCGTAGCAAATTCCTTTTATATCATACAACCCCTCAAGGGGGTAGCCTTCATTAAGGCGGTTTGCTATTTCTATTGTCTGAAGCTCGCCCATTCCGTAGGAAAGAATATCAGCCTTGCTATCAAACAAAACAGAGGGCATTACTCTGTCCTCCCAATAATCATAATGGGCAAATCTTCTTAAAGACGCTTCAAGACCGCCGATAATCACAACGCTGTCGGGGTAAATGCTTTTTATAATATTTGAATAAACTGTAACCGCCCTGTCGGGACGTTTACCTGTTTTTCCCCCTGCCGTATATGCGTCATCACTGCGCTTTTTCTTTGTTACGGTATAGTGTGCAACCATACTGTCAATATTTCCTGCGCTTACAAAAAATCCTAATCTCGGCTTTCCGAACTGCATAAAATTCTTTTTGCTTTTCCAATCGGGCTGTGCCAGAAAAGCAACCTTGTAGCCTTCAGCCTCAAGCACTCGTGTAATTATTGCCGCACCAAAGGAAGGGTGGTCAACGTAGCTGTCGCCCGATACATATACAAAGTCGGGGCGTTCCCATCCTCTTTCTTTCATTTCTTCAGCTGTCATAGGTAAAAAAGCCATAAAAACACCTGTTCTGTAAATTTACTAATCATCTTCCTGAGTAAAATCATCGTCCGCCGCCAAAGGCATTTCGCCGCCTGACAGATGATTTCTCTCAAGCCATTCATTATATGTAATAAGCACTTCTCGTGGTTTTGAGCCCTGATGAGGGCCTACTATACCCATTTGCTCCATATCGTCAATCATTCTGCCGGCACGGGCATAACCCACCTTGAGCCTTCTCTGCAATAAAGACGTAGAGGCTTGTCCTGCGTCAATAATGCACTTGATTGCCTCTTCCATTTTCTCATCAACATTGTCTGCCGAATCCTCGGAGCCGTGCTTGCTTTCCTTTGAGTTTCCGTTAATATCCTCTGCGGCAATTCTCTTGATTTTTTCTTCAATTTCTGCGTTGTACTGCGCCTCATAGGATTTTTTAATATATCCGGTTACTCCCTCAATCTCTTCATCAGACGCATAACAGCCTTGCACTCTTATAGGCTTAGGCGCACCCACAGGAGAAAACAGCATATCGCCTTTTCCGATAAGCTTTTCTGCACCGCCAAAATCCAGAATTGTACGAGAATCAATGTTTGAGCTTACCTTTAAAGCAATTCTGCTTGGAATGTTTGCTTTGATTACGCCTGTAATTACGTTTACGGAAGGTCTTTGGGTTGCAATTACAAGGTGCATACCTGCCGCACGAGCCATTTGCGCAAGGCGGCAAATAGCGTCCTCAACCTCACCGGGAGCCGCCATCATCAAATCGGCAAGCTCATCAATGGCAATAACAATCTGAGGAAGCTTTTCCTTTGCAACTGGAAGTCCGTTTACCTCCATTAAAGGCTGATATTCCTCACCCTCTTCATTAATCGCAGGGGGTGTTTCTTCAATATATTTTAAATTTTTCTCAATAAGTCGGTTATAGGAATGAATATCCTTGCAGTCGTATTCCGAAAACAGCTTGTACCTTTGCAGCATTTCAGACACAGCCCAGTTTAAAGCGCCTGCGGCTTTTTTAGCGTCGGAAACTACCGGAACCAGCAAATGGGGAATACCCTTGTATTTTGAAAATTCAACCATTTTCGGGTCAATAAGCAAAAGCTTTACTTCATCAGGCGTTGCCTTGAACAAAATACTCAAAAGAATAGAGTTTACACATACGGATTTACCGCTTCCTGTTGTACCTGCAATAAGCAGATGGGGCATTTTCGCCAAATCCGTAACGACTATTTCACCTGAAATATCTTCGCCCAAAACACAGGTAAGCTTACTTTTACCGTTTTTAAATTCATCAGAGTCAACCAAATCACGCATTGTAACGGTGCTGACAAATTTATTTGGAACTTCAATTCCCACAGCAGCCTTACCGGGAATGGGCGCTTCTATTCTTACTCCGTTTGCAGCCAGATTAAGGGCAATATCATCGGCAAGATTTGTTATTTTGCTGATTTTCACACCCGGCGCAGGCTGAAGCTCATATCTTGTTACAGAAGGTCCTCTGCAAATATTAATAATACTTGCGTCAACTCCAAAGCTCTTTAAGGTATCAACAAGCTTTTTCGCATTAACGCTCATCTCATCCATAGCCTTTGAGCTGTCACCGTCAAGACTTGGCTTTAAAAGTGCAACAGGCGGAAACTTATACTCTCCGCTTACGGGTGTTTCCTCTTTTTCTGGAACTTCAAAAACAGGCACAGTTTCGGGGTCCGGCTGTTTTGCACCCTTTGAACGGACAGGCTTTTTTCTTGTTTTTGTAATATTTTCTGCAAGCGCCGAAGCAGTTACTTCCGATGTATCCTGATTATTTACAAGATTCATTATATTTATTAAATCTTCCTTTGACGTGGGCTTTTTAGCTGTGCCCTCATCGTCAATGGCAATATCAATTTTATCATCGGTCTTGATTTTTCTTACACCGTTGTCAATGGGAATATCAATCATTGTATCACGATTAGACAGCTTTTCCTCTGCTTTTTTAGCTCTTTTTTCCGCTTTTCTGCTTTGAGCCTGCTGAAAGTTCTCCTCTGCTTTTTCATAAGCATATGTAACTCTTTTGCCCACTTTTTTTGCGGCGTTTCCGATGTCAAGTATTGAAATTCCCGCAATTATGCAAACCAGCGTAAGCAATACGATTATTGATATAATCGCTCCTCCTACCTGAGTAAAAGCAAGCAGCAAGGGATAGCCTAAAATACCGCTGACAAGTCCTCCGCCTGAAGTAAAATAGCTGTCGGACGAAGCCGAGTCAACAAACAAATGCTGAAGTGCGGAAAAATAGTTAAGGTTTGCGTACTTATTCATTGCGAAAAAATAAATAACTGCATCCGACAACAAAATGATTGTCACAATTAAAAATGCCTTTGTCTTTATATGTGCAATTTGCTTTTCCTTTGCGGTAATAACAGCCAGATATACAAACATTACAGGCAGAAGAATACTGCAAAGTCCGAACAGTCCGAAAATAAAGCTTCTTACGCCTTTCCAAAGAAATGCGTCAAAATTAAAAATAATAAAAGCCAGTAACAGCAGTGCAGACGCAACATAAAGCAATGCCTTAATCTGAGGATTAAGGCGCTTTTTTACAATTGTTTCTTTCTTTTTTGCGGTTTTTGCACTGCTTTTTTTCCTTGCTGCATTTGCTTTAGCCGTAGTTTTCTTTTTTGCAGCCAAATTAATTCACTCCATTAAACATCAATTATAGGGGAAGTCCCGTAAAAAGGTTTGTTCTTGTATACATTTCAATAATACTTACAGCAAGCATAATCAAACCGATTGCGGCTGTATATATTACAAAAATTATAGTTTTGTCGGTTTTCAGGAACCATTTAAAGATTACTATTGATAAATATCCCACCACTGCGGCAGTTACCATACCTATAATTACAGGTAAAATGTCGATGGAAATTCCGCCCGGAGCAGAAATTGCGTCCTTTGTTTCCAGCAAAGCCGCTGCAACAATTGACGGAATAGCCAATACAAAGGTGTAATCAAGTGCTGTCTGCTTGTTAATTCCTCTTAACTCTCCTATTGCAAGTGTTGTTCCTGAACGTGAAAGTCCGGGGAAAACAGCCGCCGCAAACTGTCCCAATCCTACACAGACAGCGTCAACCACATTAAAGCTGTGTCTGCCTGCACCTTTTTTTGTTAATATTCCTTTTTTCTTATAGCGTAAGGTTGTAACATCGTTTGCCTTTATTCCGGCATAAAGCAGTGCGCTTGTAACAAGCAATGAAGCCGCAACTACCGACAGAAAGGCCTGCTGATTAAATACGTCAGCCAAATCCTTAATCTTCATATCGGTACCCGGAATAGGCAGGAATAAAAGGAATAAAGGCAAAAGTCCGATTATAAGCATCATAATCAGATTTCTGTCCCTGTTCATTTCACTCCATTTGAATTTTCCCGTAAAAATATCCTTTACCATAAAGCAAAATTCTTTGATTAATCGGTAAATCAGCTTATGATAAAAGGCAACTACCGCAACAAGCGTTCCAATATGTAGCATTACGTTAAAGAAAAGATTTTCTTCTCCCTGATTGCCCATTATGTGCTGGGTTATTGCAAGATGTCCCGAGCTTGAAACAGGTAAAAACTCTGTTAAGCCCTGAACAATTCCCTGGATTATCGCTTCAAATACAGACATAAAATACCTCCTGTTTTTCTATTTGCTGTATGTATTCTTATGCGCTGAGCATAAGAATGTTTTTTATTCCTTTGATTTAGTCTGCTTTTGTTTTTTCTTTCTTTCCTTTTTAATCATATCATACAAGCAGTCTGTCGCCTGACTTAAGGTTCCAACGCTGTCAATAAGCCCTTCCTTTACGGCGTCTTTCCCGTTTAGAATTGTTCCGATATCCATAACAAGCTCACCTGTATTCATTACAAGCTCATTGTATCGCTTTTTTGTAATATTGGAATTTTCGCTGACAAAGGTAGTGATTCTGTCCTGCATTCTCTGAAAATACTCAAAAGTCTGAGGAACCCCGATAGTAAGTCCTGTGCTTCTTACAGGATGTACGGTCATTGACGCACTTTTTGCAATAAAGCTTTTCTTTGCCGCCACAGCCAAAGGAATCCCAATGGAGTGACCTCCCCCAAGCACAACGGAAACAGTCGGCTTTTTCATTCCCGAAATCAGCTCGGCAATTGCAAGTCCTGCCTCCACATCTCCGCCGACGGTATTCAGCAATATAAGCAGTCCGTCTATGCGTTCATCCTCTTCAATTGATACAAGCAAAGGGATAACATGCTCATACTTTGTGGTTTTGTTCTGAGACGGAAGAATATAGTGACCTTCAATCTGACCGATTATAGTCAGGCATTGTATGATTGTATCCTTGTGACTTGTAACAACGGAACCGGTATTCTCAATTTGTTCGGTATGTTCTTCGCTTATCGGACTGTCGTTTTGAACTTCCGTTTCCCTGTCCCTTTCACAGGGATTTGTTACAAAGTCATCCTTACGGTTTTTTACATTTTTATTTTTAGACATTATCTGCACCTCCGTAACATAAGTTTTTCCAAAAAGTACAGATAAATGTATATACCAGTTTATTATATCATTATGATAAAAATTCTTCAAGAAATTTCCGCTTTTTTCTTAAATATAATATTACTTGCAGATATTTATAGTATTCTTATAGTAGTGTATTATATATTTCGTGCTGTTTACAGCATATGAATATACTATTTATAACATTCGGAGTGATAATTTTTGGACCCTAACATACTTTACGCTGTTGCAATTGTGATTTGTGTGATGCTTTCGGCATTATTTTCATCAATTGAAACAGCAGTTTCCTTTACAAACACCATAAGAATGAAAAGCTACGCAGATAACGGCAATAAAAAAGCTAAAACAGCACTTTATATTCTTGACCACTTTGATAAAGCGCTGACGGCTATACTTATCTGCAACAATGTTGTAAACTTAGGCTGTTCATCTATTGCAACGGTTTTGTGCTTAAACCTTTTCGGAGACGCAGGCGCCGCAATATCAACCGGTATTACTACTCTGTTGGTTCTTACTTTCGGCGAAATAATCCCGAAATGTCTTGCAAAGGAATACAGCGAAAGCTTTGTATTTAAGCTTGGCGGACTTTTAAAGGTATTGATGATAATTCTTACTCCCGTTATTTTTATATTTGTAAAAATCAAGGAGCTTGCCCTTATGATGACAGGCGGCAAGGAGGAAACTCCAGATGTTACCGAGGATGAGCTGAAATCCCTTGTTGAAACCATTGAGGAGCAGGGTGTTCTGGAAGAATCAGAAAGAGAAATGGTTCAGTCTGTTCTTGATTTTGACGAAAAAACAGCGCTTGAAATTTTAACGCCGAGAGTTGACGTTACTGCAATTGACATTGATGATGATTTTGACACTATAAAGGATTTAATCTTTGAAAACAGGTATTCCCGTATTCCCGTATATGAAGATACAATTGACCACATTGTAGGAATTCTGCACACAAGAGACTTTATTGAAGAAATGGCTAACAACAATAAGCCTGATATTAAAAAGCTTATACAGCCTGCCTACTTTATTTTTAACACCCAAAAGCTTTCTAAAATTTTAAGCGATTTCAAACGCAAAAAACTTCACATTGCCATTGTCACCGATGAATACGGCGGAACGCTGGGCATCGTTACAATGGAAGATTTGATTGAGGAAATCGTCGGTGAAATCTGGGACGAAGATGAAGAAATAGAACGTCTTTACACAAAAATAGGCGACGATGAATTTTTAGTAAGCTGTGATATGGCTCTTGAAGATATGCTTGAGCTTTTCGATATTGACGTAAAAAACCTTGAAAATGAAAATTTAACCGTAGGCGGTCTTATTCTTGACACCTTCGGAACTGTTCCCAAAAAAGGTGACAGCTTTGAGTTTGAGGGACTGAATATTGTTGTCAGAGAAGTAAACAGCCAGCGTGTTGTAAGGGCGCTTGTAAAGCATCTTCCGCAAAACACGGAGGATGAAAATGACGAAGGCAGGGAACATAAAAAAGAAAACCACAATAAATAATACATTATTGTAATTCCCGATAACGCAGTTATGGAAATTTTTGTGCAACAGATGTTAAAACTTTTAGTTCGAATAAATCTTTTATCTTAGGGTAGGGCGGCTTGCCCACAAGCCGCCGAACAAATTTTAAATAACCGTTTTGTGTTTTTTGTTTGGTTATGTCGCCACACCC
Source organism: uncultured bacterium (assembly GCA_945949625.1). Lineage (GTDB taxonomy): Bacteria > Bacillota > Clostridia > Oscillospirales > Acutalibacteraceae > Ruminococcoides. The sequence goes on from CAMFFI010000030.1 coordinate 9,186, forward strand.
CCTCAATCCCCCTATGAGTGGGCAGTAATATCCCGTCCTACGATGTTTCAGAAATGTTTTATCTGTTATTACGGACAGCCGCAAGGGCTGTCCCTACTTATGACAAATAATCGTTTGTTAAAACATTTGACTCGGCAACCGTTTTACGAATTTTGTCCGTTCTGTCTGCACGAACTGCGTGCCGAGGCACTCGGACAAACCGTAATTTTTTACCGGAAGTTTATTTAGTTATGTATGTAAATTCAAAATGAATTAAAAATATATAGTATTACTATAAAGGAAAAGAGCAACAGTAGAGATACTGTTGCTCTTTCCTTTTCATGGAGAGGGTTTATGAGAAAAATATCGAATAATGTGATTACCAGTTAAAATAGTCCCATATGGAATTGCTTCCGTTTTGCGACTGTCGGTCATCACCGTTGCTAACT
>CAMFFI010000031.1 GCA_945949625.1 uncultured bacterium
CATTATTAAGCTTTGTATTAAAATCGTGAACATCAATATTAAGAGAAAGACGCACTTCTTTAATATCAATAACGTGCTGCTTTTTACGAGCTTCCTTTTCCCTTTTTGCCTGTTCAAAACGATATTTTCCGTAGTCCATAATCTTGCAAACCGGCGGTTTTGACTGCGGAGCAATTTTTACAAGGTCAAGATTCTTTTCTGCTGCTAAATTCAGTGCATCATTAGCTGACATAATACCTAACTGTGCACCGTCCGAACCGATTACTCTGAGCTCTTTATCACGAATTTCTTCGTTGATTTGTAGTTCTTTACTGCTGATGTCGAGCACCTCCAAAACAATTATAAAAAATAAATGCGGACAGAATACTCCGTCCGCATAGCAATACATAAAATAAAAAATAATTACATATTGACCCGTGCAGACGACACCCCACAGGTGAAAGCATTTACTGCCTTTCTTTATTGTATATAGTATTATAATTCAATTTTTTCAAATTGTCAAGTATTATTTCAGACAATCGTAAATTAAATTAACAACTCTTTCTGTTGATTTACCGTCCTTGTAATCAAAGAACATATCGGCAAAGGGTTCGATTCTTTCAGTACAAAAATCGCCGCTATTTACTGCATCAATAAGCTGTTCCTGAGAATAAACAATTTTACCGGGTATATAAAGCTTAAAGTCGAAGTAAAAATCACGTTCGTTAATATACTTTTCAAGGTCAAAAACGTAAAATACCATAGGGATTTTAAGAAGTGCTGCCTCGAAAACAAGTGAAGAATAATCAGTGATTATCAAATCCGTAACAAACAACAAATCATTAAGCTCTGTATCCTCTGATAAATCAATAATTCTGTCCTTATACTTTTCGGGAATAGGCTGGACATCGTTTACAAAAGGATGATGCTTTACAATAAACACATAATCCTCGGGAAGCTTTGCGCATATTTCCTCTAAATTAAACATTTCAGTTGGATAAAAAGCAGTTTCCTTGACCATTCCCCTGAAAGTAGGCGCAAAAAGAATTATCTTTTTGCCGATAAACTCAGGGTGTGCGTCAAAGAATTTCTTTCTTGCACTGATTTTGTAGTTTACATCAAAAAATACATCAGTACGAGGAATACCGGTAGGTACAACATTCTTTGTAGCAATTCCGAAACCTTCCGAGTGACATTTCTTACAATATGACGAGCTTACGGTAACATAATCATAGCTTCTGTGATTGCGTGTGGGCTGAGGCGAACCCTTAGGCTTTGAAAGTCTGGTAAAACCAAAGGTTTTAAATGCGCCGCAGGCGTGCCAAAGCTGAATAAGCTTTGTTTCGGGACGTAAATCAATATAGTGAATCTGAGGTGTAAATTCATCAAGAATAACTACCTTGCTGGTAGCGCAAGCCTTTGTAAATTTACTTATTTCACCAAGTGACATTTCAGAAATTGTATGCTCGTTTAATATGAAATCAATTTTCAGATTCTTATCATATTTAAGCTTATCGTAAACAAAAGCAAAGTTTCCCGAAATTTCATTTCTTCTAAGGGATATAAATGTAATTTTGTTATTTTGAACCTTAAATATCTTATAAAAAGAAAACATAGCCTTGAAAATAAACCTTTTAGCGGTCCAGAGAGAAACTTTCTTTGTTGATACCTGAGAAAATCTCCAAAAAACAAAGGCTACATATCTTTTTAATGGGTTTTCGTCATTAAATTTTGCCGGCATATTTTTTGTCAGAGTTAAGCGTATAAGTCCGTCTATGACAAACAACGGCATCATCAAAACAGCAAAAATATATTGTATAAAAACTATTAAAAAGTTGATAAAGCCGAAAAACAACTTTGAAATCTTACTTGGGTAAATTTTATTTTTAACAGGATAAAACTCAACTATATTCCCTTTTATTTTGCAGGGATAACATTTCTCGTCGGATTCAAATAATTCAGGAGTCAAGTCAACCGGAATGTTTTCTTCATAGTAATCGGCAAAGCTTAAATTCATACTCATTGTAAAAGGCATACAATCCATTCGTGTTTTCCAAAACAACAAATCAAGCCTGTATGAATATTCACCCGAAAAAAAGCACTTTTTGTCAACATATGTAACATTAGAAAGGACAAAAGGTATCCTTCTGTCCTCTTTTCCGTTATTACAATATAAAACTAATTTAGGTCTGGACAAAAAATGAGAGTTAATTGCGTCGTCTGATATTTCGCCCATAATTGTCATTGTAAGCTTGTTGTTAAAAACCAAAAAGCTTTTTACCTGAATCTTATATTCCAAATTTCCCCTACTCCCAACTTTTAAGAAATCAATTTCTTCATACGTTTTACTGATTCTTCCAAGGTATATTCTCCAGAAAAAACAGAAGAAGAACCTGCAACAAACAAATCAGCGCCGTTTTTTTTCATTTCGGTACATAAATCCCAGCTTACGTGACCGTCAACCTCAAGTATGATGTCTGAATTACTGTTATCAATAATTTTTCTGACCTTGGCAATCTTTTCCATACTGCCTTCAGCTAAAGGTTGACCGGCAAATCCGGGATATACTGTCATTACAAGAACACCGTCAATTTCATTGATGTAGTCATTTATTACTTCTGCACTTGTGTCAGGACTGATTGCAATAAATGCCTTAGCATTTCTTCCCCTTATTTCTGAAAGCACACTATGCAAATCTTCACACGCTTCCAAATGAACAGCAACTATATCACCTGTGCCGATTTCCATAGCATCAAAATACTTTTCGGGATGAAACGCCATAATATGAATATCCCTTTTCATATTCTTAAGCACAGATTTTACTCTTTTTATAAGGGTAGTGTCTAAAGTAATATTAGGCACAAATGCTCCGTCCATAAAGTCAAGATGTATATATTCAACACCGGCTTCATCAAGTGCTGTAATATCAGACTGCAAATTAAGCAGGTTTGCACACATTAACGACGGTGACAACATTCCATTCATACTCAATATTCCTTTCAGTCTTCGTTAACTACCATAATTTTTGCAAAAAATTCTGTATTATCCTTCATAATTTGTAAGCCCTTATCCATATCCTTTAAAGAAAATTTATGGGTAATAAGCTTTTTAACATTTACTTTTCCGGTTGCCATTGCATCAACAACCATATTCCAATCGCTTTTTACCGTATCGCTGTAGCTTGAATTCCAAGTACCGTAAATAGTAAGCTGTTTTCTAAGTATCTGCCAGTAAGTATTTTGAGGGAAGGTATAGTCACCGTGCGGGTTTCCTACAAAAATAACCTTTCCGCCCGAAGCGGCAGACTCAAGGCAGTTGCAGGCAGTTACAGCAACTCCTACGGCTTCAATTGCAATATCGGCACCATGACCGTTTGTTTTGTCCATTACCCACTTAATCGGGTCTTCGTGGGAGGAATTGCAATAATTATAAAAACCTAAGCTTTCTATGAAGTCCCAATTATTCAAATCGGTACCTACAAGGAGTACTTTTGCTCCCCAAGCCCTTGCCCATTGTGCAATCAACATTCCGATTGTGCCGGGACCGTAAATAACAACCGTATCTCCTATTTCAATCTGCGCTCTTCTTAATGCATGCAACGCAACAGCACAGGGCTCGGTCATAGCTGCTTCTTCGTAGGAAATATTGTCGGCAATAGGTACAATATTCCACACCGGAACTCTTACATATTCTGCAAATGCTCCATCGCTTCTTGAACCGAGATAATCGTAGCTTTTGCACATTTCATAACTGCCTTTGTTGCAGTTTTCGCACTTTTTACAGGGTATGAGAGGAAAAACCGTAGCTCTTGTTCCTATCAAGCCTTCATTTTCTTTATCTGCTGCCGCAACAACCTGTCCGGAAAACTCGTGTCCCGGAATTGTGGGAAAATGATATGTTCCGTTTACAAAAATTCTCGGTATGTCAGATCCGCAAATTCCGCAGGCATGAACCTTAACAAGAACCTCTCCTGTTTTTAATTCAGGTACAGGATAATCGCAATATTCAAGATTGCCTACCTCTCGTAATACTCTTGCCTTCATTGTATCCAATTTAATCCACGCCTTTCAGTATTGTTTCAAAAGTTTCAAGGTCTTCAATAGTTGTAATTTTCAAGTTACGCTCGCTGCCTTTTACCATTGTGATTTCCATACCGTGTCTGTATGCAATCTCACTGCTGCCGGCAGTACTTCCGATTTCTTCATCGGAAACATCATTATGTATTTTGTAGTATTTTTTAAACTTAAAGCTTTCGGGAGCTTGTCCTGCAAATAATTCGGAGCGCTTTAACAGATTGTCAATAGATTTACCGTCCTTGCTTTGATAAACGGTATCTTTAACCGAAATAACAGGCATTGCACCGTCAAATTCAGTAGCACCCTTAATGCAGTCGGAAATTATTTCATCTGAAACGAGAGGACGTGCAGCGTCATGAACAATAACAATATCTGTATTATGAGCCGTTTCATCAATACATTTCAGTCCGTTATAAATAGAATGCTGTCTTGTTTTACCTGCCGGAGCATAACCGCAGATTTTTGTTACGTTATACTTTTCGGCATATTCTTCAACAAACGACTTCCACTTGTCGTTAACCACCACAACAATTTTATCAATTTCGCTATGCTTTTGAAAAATATCAAAGCAATAAGAAATAACAGGTTTATTATTTACCATTAAAAATTGCTTTGGTCTGTCAACGCCCATACGGCTTCCGACGCCGCCTGCAAGTATTATTGCAGTATTCATAGAGCAAATCCTCCATTCATATTTCAAATATAAATTATACGTAAAATTTATATTTTTCGCATAAGGTCATAGTAACACTTATAAGCATTGATATAATACCACATTTAGATAAATTTTGTCAACTTGTTCGATTTTAAAGGAATTTTACTTTGTAACAATATTTACAATTTATTTACATTAATGGTTATATGCTTGCGATATTGTAAAATCAGGTAACTAATGCTATAATAGAATAAATTTATAAACTATTCGGATGTGATTTCTTGTATTATAATAATCAAAATTATGTTTATCTGACGCCTACACAGCAAAACACTATCATACGTCAAAATAAAATTCGGGAAATGAAAAAAGCAATCAGCGGATTAGGCTTTCTGCTTTTAAGCGCTGAGATTCTTTTTAATGTTATCTACTTGATATTCAGCGTTTTTATAGGTGTAACGAATGTATTTTCATCACCTTTTTATATAGAAAATTATTCAGTTATCACTGAGCTTTTACACGGAACTATAATATTTGTAAGCTTCTTTATAATCGGATTGATGTACTGTATTTTTTCCGGAACTAAGCTTTCATCTGTTATAACATTTAAAAAAGTTAAACCGAAAAAAATAACGGCATATGTTTTCTTCGGTTTAGGCATAGCTTATTTAGGAAATGTTGTTGCAACATTACTAAGCAACAATTTAAGCCTGTTGGGAATTCCGGTCACGTCAAACGACAGTGAAACTAATTACAACACAATCTCGTTTATTGTTACTACCTTTGTCATCTCCGTAACCCCTGCTTTTGCAGAAGAATTTTTATTCAGAGGAATAATTCTGGGAAAATTAAGAAAATACGGCGATTCATTTGCAGTACTGACTTCAGCTTTTCTTTTTGGATTAATGCACGCAAATATACCACAAATCCCATTTGCATTTGTAGGCGGAATTTTCTTCGGCTTTATTACCGTAAAAACGAATTCTCTGCTCCCTGCAATGATTACTCACTTTGCAAATAATCTGTTAAGTTGTTTGGAGGATATAATTTACTCATACGGAAATGAGTACATAATAAATTTTGTTTCTGTATTATTATTTGCAATTATTCTGATTTTAGGTATTATTTCTTTTATTTATTTAATAAAAACAGATGATAAGCTGTTTAAATTTGACAAAAGTAAGAATTACTATGACAATGTGTCTTTAAAAGAAAAAATAAAGTGCTTCTCTGCAAATCCCGGAATAATCTGCGCAGTAGTATTTCTTTTATTGGAAACAATTTCATTTGTATGCTGGAGTTAATATATGGAAGAAAATATACAATACTTTATGCAGGAAGCTATAAAAGAAGCGAAGAAAGCCTTTCAAAAAGGTGAGGTTCCGGTGGGAGCTGTAATCGTCAGAGAGAATAAAATTGTTGCAAGAGGTCACAATAAAAGAGAAACTGAAAAAAACGCAATTTTTCACGCAGAAACAGACGTTATAAGCAACGCTTGTAAGGAATTAAACGGGTGGCGTTTATGGAACTGCCAGCTTTACGTAACATTGGAGCCTTGTCCTATGTGTGCCGGTGCAATTATCAATGCACACATTCCGAGGGTTTACTTCGGAGCATATGACCTGAAAAACGGTGCCTGCGGTTCTGTTACAAATCTGTTTGATTTGCCAAATGGTTTTAAACCTGTATGCACAGGCGGAATTTTGCAGGAAGAATGTGCTGAATTACTGAAAACTTTCTTTAGAAATCTAAGAGATAAAAAAGTCCGGGACCTTGATACTCAATCCGGGCAGACAGATTAATACTAAAAATTTATTTTACCTGAAGGTTTCGTACCGGTTTTTATAAAACAAAAAACAGACTGTATCACCGATTAAAATTTCAAGTGTGAAACAGTCTGTTTTCATTTATTTTTTAATCATTTTGTTTGCCGCAAGCATAACGCCCAGTTTACCGCTGTGAAAATTAAGTCCTCCCTGCATCCACGCTGCGTAAGGCTCACGCAAAGGTCCGTCGGCAGAAAGCTCAATAGAAGAGCCGAGAGTAAATGCGCCGGCAGCCATAATAACCTGACTTTCATATCCGGGCATATCAGACGGTTCCGGCGAAACAAAGCTGTCCACAGCAGAACCGCTTTGAATACCCTTGCAAAAATTAATCAGATTTTCACTTGTATTCAGCTTAATTACCTGAATTATATCACCGCGCTTTTCGTTATATTTCGGGGTAACTTCATATCCGAGAATTTCAAACAATGCCGCTGCAAATACTGCGGTTTTCAAAGCCTCACCGGTTACATGGGGTGCATGATATGCTCCCATAAACATCTCCCTTGTTGTATCAAGAGTGGCGCCCAGCTCCTTACCTGTTCCCGGAGTTGTCAATCGATAAGAACACATCTCAACATATTTTGCTTTTCCTGCTATATATCCTCCTGTGGGAGCAATTCCGCCGCCGGGATTTTTTATCAGCGAGCCCGCTATAACATCAACTCCTACTGATAAAGGTTCTCTCTTTTCAACAAATTCACCGTAGCAATTGTCAAGCATAATAATTGCCCTTTGTGTTTTGCTCCTTACAATTCTGCAAATCTTTTCGATTTCATCAATGGTAAGAGTAGGTCTCAGGCTGTAACCTCTTGACCTTTGTATGTAAATCATTTTATAAGAATCATCAACAGTACTTTCAATTGCGTCATAGTCAACAGTACCGTCCTCTTTTAAATCAAGCTGGCTGTACTCAATTCCAAAATCCTTTAAGGAGCCTGAGTAATTCCCTTCAATTCCGATAGCACTGCGAATTGTATCATAAGGAATACCCGTTACAGAAAGCATCTTATCACCGGGTCGCAAAAGACCGAACAAAGCAACCGTCAAAGTATGCGTACCGCTGACAAAATTGTGCCTTACCAGTGCGTCCTCTGCATCAAAAGCATAGGCATATACCTTATCAAGCACATCTCTGCCCCTGTCGTCATACCCGTAGCCCGTTGAACCGGCAAAATGGCTTTCGCCTACGCCTGCAACCTGAAAGGCTTTTATCATCTTTTGCTGATTGTATTCCTGAATATCATCTATCTTTTTCAAGCTGTCGGCACAAAGAGATAAGGCTTTTTCAGAAGCATCTAATACCGTTTTGTCAATATTAAAAAAATTACAATTCAAAATTATCTACCTTTCAAAAATAATACTCGCACCATTTTCCGAAAACCTTATATCCGAGATTGCTGTAAAAGCTTATATTTTTATCAATCGCACGGTGCAGATATATATTTTTATTTTCTTCAAGCAATGAATTGGTTAAAGTCTTAACCATAAAAGAGCCGTAACCCTTATTTCTGCAATCAGGATGCGAGGCAACCGCGCCTAACACTGCATCTGTATCGGTTTCTGCAACAGTCATCGCCACAGCCTTAAGCTCGTTTTCTTCCTTTAACCCAATCATTCTTACTGCATTATGACGGAGCTTATGAGAAACATCAAGATTAAAGCTTTCAAAATCAGGTGCTTCAAAACCCTCTTCCTTACATAAAACAAGAAGCTCATAGGCTTCTTTAACCGTAGGAACACAAAGACTGTAATTCTCCTCTATTTCATACGGAGAACCGTAAAATTTAAGCACTGCGCCTGTTTTCAGGCTTTTCTGAAAAACATCAAGTTTATATTTATTATCACAAAGAATTGACGTAGCTCCTGCAACTCTTAAAAAAGAAGATATTTCCTCTAAATCAGACAAATCGGTAAGCTGAACTATAAACTGCGTACCCAATCTGCCCACTGCTGAAACGCAAATATTGTTTTTTATCTGCACCCAAAAATCAACAAACGGTAAATTATAATCATAGCAATTATACAAAGAGTAAATTCTGCTTCCAAAAGGATTTCCTTTGGAAATAGTCTTTAATAACATAGAAATATCAAAATCTTTATCGGCTATTTTTATCATACTTTTCCTCCGGAAACAGCTTTTGCCAATTCAAAAGCCACATTGTAGGTATCTTCATAGTCGCTGACTGAAATAAGTCCTAACTGTGAATGTAAATATCTGCAAGGTACGGACAGCGCAATTGTTCTTACTCCGCTTCTCGACTGCTGGATTGCTCCTGCGTCATTACCGCCTGCAACAGCTTTTTTGTACTGTATTTTTGAATTTACTTTTTCAGCTGTTGAAAATGCAAGCTTTATAAGCTCTTTATCATATATAGTTCTTCTGTCCATAAAGGAAACCACAGCGCCCTGATTGACTTTGCACACCTGTTTAGTTTCTTCAACACCTGGTACATCTGCGGCAGTAGTGGATTCAAGCACAATGGCAAAATCAGGATTCACACTGTAAGCCGCAGTTGCAGCGCCTCTTAAGCCTACCTCTTCCTGAACTACAAAAGAAAAATACATATCAAAGGGTAAATCGGACTTTATCATTTCAATCATCATAGCACAGCCTGCTCTGTCGTCAATTGCTTTTGATATAATTGTTTTGTCGTTATTCTGATAAAAGCTTTCAAAGCAAACAGAATCGCCGTAAGAAACATACTGTAACGCTTCATCACGGTTTTTTGCACCTATATCAATATACATTTCACTGTAAGGCGGTATTTCCATTTGTTCATCAGAACCGCAAAGGTGAATTGGTTTAATTCCAACAACGCCGTTTACATTATTCTTTCCGATAACTACTCTGTCGCCTAAAACAACTCTCCTGTCAATTCCCCCTACCTCATCAAACTTAATTAAGCCTTCTGATGTGATATGAGTAACTATAAAGCCCACTTCATCCATATGCGCAGAAATTAACAGCTTGTTCTTTGCTCTTTGCTTACCTTTTTTAAATACAATTATATTACCTAATGCGTCGGTTGTAATTTCATCGGCAAAATGCACGATTTCCTGAATGATAAG